>NZ_VWWC01000266.1:0-6307 GCF_011753175.1 Burkholderia sp. Cy-637
CGACCTGGCCGGCCCGGCGCTGGCCGCCCTGCTGGCCCGCGCGCGCCTGGTCGAGCGCAGCGCCGGCGAGGACTTCCAGCGCACGCTGCCGCATCAACGCTGGCTGGCCGCGCGCTTCGGCGCGAACCAGGGCGATGCCGACGACGACGCGCCGCTCGCGCCGTACATGCTGCTGGCCGACGGCGGCACGCCGGGCGACGCGCCCTGGGCCTGCGTCGAGCCGGTCCACGTGCAGATCGCCACCGACCACCTGGTGCTGATCGATCCGTCCGCGCTCGAGTTGCCGGCCGCCGAGGCCGCCGCCCTGCTCGAGGTCGCGCGCCCGCTGGTCGAGGAACTCGGCGTGCAATTGCAGGCGCCCGATCCGCGGCGCTGGTACCTGTCGAGCGAATCGCTGGCCGCGCTGGCCGGGGCCGCGCCGCTGCGCGCGAGCGGCCGCAACATCGAGATCTGGCTGCCGCACGAGGCCCGCACCGGCGAGCGCTCGCGGCTGTGGATGAAGCTGCAGAACGAAGTGCAGATGGCCTGGTTCGGCCACGCCGTCAACGAGACGCGCGAGGCGCGCGGCCAGTTCACCGCGAACTCGATCTGGTTCCACGGCCAGGGCCGGCTGCGGCCCGTGAGCAGCCCGTTCGCGCGCGTGCTGTCGACGGACTGCGCCACGCGCGGCCTCGCGCTCGCCGCCCAGGTGCCGGTGGACGCGCCGCCGGCCGCGTTTGCCGCGCTGGCCGGTGCCCCCGGCGAGGACGAGGCCGCCCGCGCCACCCTGCTCGAACTCGATGCGCTGACGGTGCCCTTCATCCAGCAGGACTGGGCGGCCTGGCGCGAGGCGCTCGACACGCTCGAGCGCGACTGGTTCGCGCCGGCGCTCGAGGCGCTGCGCGCCGGCGTGCTGCGCGAGCTGAGCTTCACGCTGTGCGGCGATACCGGCGCCACCACGCTCGCCGTGACGCGGGGCGACCTCCGCAAATTCTGGCGACGCCGCGCGCTCGCCTCCCTGTTCGAATAAGCCATCCGCATGACCCGACTCGTCACCCGCCAGGCCTCCCCCGCCGACGCCGAGGCGCTCGCCCGCCACGGCCTGCATCCCGTTCTCGCGCGCCTGTACGCCGCGCGCGGCGTCACCTGCCCCGAGGACATCGAGACCGCCCTGGCGCGGCTCGTGCCGCCCGCCAGCCTGAAGGGCTGCGAGGATGCGGCGGTGCTGCTGGCCGACGCGCTGGCGGCGCGCAAGCGCATGCTGGTGGTGGCCGACTACGACTGCGACGGCGCCACCGCCTGCGCGGTGGCGGTGCGCGGCCTGCGCATGCTCGGCGCCTCGATCGACTACCTAGTGCCGAACCGCTTCGAATACGGCTACGGCCTCACGCCCGAGATCGTCAAGCTGGCCGCCGCGCGCCGGCCGGAACTGCTGATCACGGTCGACAACGGCATCGCCAGCGTCGACGGCGTGGCCGCCGCCAACGCGCTCGGCATCGACGTGCTGGTCACTGATCACCACCTGCCCGGCGCGACGCTGCCCGCCGCGCGCGCCATCGTCAACCCGAACCAGCCCGGCTGCGAGTTCCCGAGCAAGCACATCGCCGGGGTCGGCGTGATGTTCTACGTGCTGCTGGCGCTGCGCGCCGAGCTGCGCCGCCGCGGCGCCTTCGACGATGCCCGGCCCGAGCCGCGCCTGGACGGGCTGCTCGACCTGGTCGCGCTGGGCACGGTGGCCGACGTGGTACGCCTGGACGGCAACAACCGCGTGCTGGTAGCGCAGGGCCTGCAGCGCATCCGGAAGGGCCGCATGCAGCCCGGCATCGCCGCGCTGTTTCGCGCCGCCGCGCGCGAGGCCCGCTCGGCCTCGGCCTTCGATCTCGGCTTCGGCCTGGGCCCGCGCCTGAACGCGGCGGGCCGCCTGTCCGACATGTCGCTCGGCATCGAATGCCTGACCACCGACGACGTCGGCCGCGCCTGGGAGCTGGCCCAGCAGCTCGACACCATGAATCGCGAGCGCCGCGAGATCGAGGCCGGCATGCAGCAGCAGGCGCTGGCCGACCTGGCCCAGGTCGACCCGGCCGAGGCGGCCACCATCACGCTGTTCAATCCCGACTGGCACCAGGGCGTGATCGGCATCGTCGCGGGCCGGCTCAAGGAGAAGTTCCACCGCCCCTCGTTCACCTTCGCGCACGCCGACGAGAGCGGCGCGCGCGTCAAGGGCTCGGGCCGCTCGATCCCGGGCTTCCACCTGCGCGACGCGCTGGACCTGGTCTCCAAGCGCGAACCGGACCTGCTGGTGACCTTCGGCGGCCACGCGATGGCCGCCGGCGTCACGCTCGAGACCGACAAGGTGCCCCGCTTCGCGGCCGCCTTCGAGGCGGTGGCGCGCGAATGGCTGTCCGAGGAGGCGCTCTCGCGCGTGCTGGAGACCGACGGCGATCTCGAGGATGCCTATTTCACGCCGCAGTTCGTCGAGCTGCTCGACGGCGCGGTCTGGGGCCAGGGCTTTCCGGCGCCGCTGTTCTCGGGCGAGTTCGAGGTGGCCTCGCAGGCGCTGGTCAAGGACAAGCACCTGAAGCTGCAGCTCGCGCGCGGGCGCCAGCGCTTCGGCGCGATCTGGTTCAACCACACCGAGCCGCTGCCGGCGCACGCCACCGTCGCCTACCGCCTCGCCAGCGACACCTGGAACGGCGTGACGCGCGTGCAGCTGATCGTCGAGCACGCGGCCTGATACGGCAACGCGCGGCGCGCGGGTCGGCGGCGCGAGGCCGGGCCCCGCCGCGGCCGATCGCGCTCCGCCCTGCTCCAGCAACGCGATCCGCCACCGTTTTCCAGGCGCTTTCCCCCGATTTCCAGCCGATTTCCCGGCAAATACCGGCGGCTCGCGCGCTCGCGGCCCCGGCGCGCCTACCGGCCGAGCCCCCCGATCGGCTATAATTCCGCCTTTTCACGAAGCCGGAAAAGCGATCATCACCATGGAAGCGGAACGCCTCAACGCGATCGAAAGCTCTCTCGCGGACCTGCGCCGGCGCGCGGGCGAGCTACGGGGGTATCTTTGACTACGACGCCAAGTCCGCGCGTCTAGCCGAAGTCAACAAGGAACTCGAAGACCCGAACGTCTGGAACGATTCGAAGAACGCCCAGGCGCTCGGCCGCGAGAAGAAATCGCTGGAAGGCGTCGTGATGACGCTGACCGCGCTCGACGGCGACCTGCGCGACGCGCAGGACCTGTTCGAGCTCGCGCACGAGGAAAACGACGAGGACACGCTGCTGGCGAGCGAGGGCGAGGCCGCCGAGCTCGAGAAGCGCGTCGCCGAGATCGAATTCCGCCGGATGTTCTCCAACCCGGCCGACCCGAACAACTGCTTCATCGACATCCAGGCCGGCGCCGGCGGCACCGAGGCCTGCGACTGGGCCTCGATGCTGCTGCGCCAGTACCTACGCTACTGCGAGCGCAAGGGCTTCAAGACCGAGGTACTGGAAGAGTCCGACGGCGACGTGGCCGGCATCAAGAACGCCACCATCAAGGTCACGGGCGACTACGCCTACGGCTTCCTGCGCACCGAGACCGGCATCCACCGCCTGGTGCGCAAGTCGCCGTTCGATTCCTCGGGCGGACGTCACACCTCGTTCTCGTCGGTGTTCGTCTATCCGGAGATCGACGATTCGATCGAGGTCGAGGTCAACCCGGCCGACCTGCGCATCGACACCTACCGCGCCTCGGGCGCGGGCGGCCAGCACATCAACAAGACCGACTCCGCGGTGCGTATCACGCACATGCCGACCGGGATCGTGGTCCAGTGCCAGAACGACCGCTCGCAGCACCGCAACCGCGCCGAGGCGATGGCGATGCTGAAGTCGCGCCTGTATGAAGCCGAGATGCGCAAGCGCCAGGCCGAGCAGGACAAGCTCGAATCGAGCAAGACGGACGTGGGCTGGGGCCACCAGATCCGCTCCTACGTGCTCGACCAGAGCCGCGTGAAGGACCTGCGCACCAATGTCGAAATGAGCAATACGCGCGCCGTGCTCGACGGCGATCTCGACGATTTCATCGGTGCGAGCCTGAAACAGGGCGTCTGATCGCCCGGGGGCGGCGCCTCGCGCCACTCCCTTTCCGCGGTGTCGCCGCGCCTCGCGCGCGCATCGCGGAAACCGCGCCCGGCCAGCCCGGGCGCGCAGCAGCACCGGCCCGACCTGCCGCATCCGCCGCACCCGTCACACGCCGCATCCGTCACACGCCGCATCCGTGTCACCCATCGAATTCCGACCATCATGACCGAACCGACCCAACCGCAGCAGGCCGCGCCCGCGACCGACGACAACCAGCTCATCGCCGAGCGCCGCGAGAAGCTGCGCGCGCTGCGCGAGCAAGGCGTCGCCTATCCGAACGACTTCCAGCCGACCCACCACGCGGCCGACCTGCAGGCAGACTACGCCGAGGCCGACAAGGACGCGCTCGAGGCCAAGCCGCTCGAGGTCAAGCTGGCCGGCCGGATGATGCTGCGCCGCGTGATGGGCAAGGCCAGCTTCGCGACGGTCCAGGACGGTTCGGGCCAGATCCAGTTCTTCGTCACGCCCGCCGATGTCGGCGCCGAGACCTACGACGCGTTCAAGAAGTGGGACCTGGGCGACATCGTCGCCGCGAGCGGCGTGCTGTTCCGCACCAACAAGGGCGAGCTGTCGGTCAAGTGCACCGAGCTGCGCTTGCTGGCCAAGGCGCTGCGCCCGCTGCCGGACAAGTTCCACGGCCTGGCCGACCAGGAGATGCGCTACCGCCAGCGCTACGTCGACCTGATCGTCACGCCCGAGACGCGCAACACCTTCCGCGCCCGCACCAAGGCGATCGCCTCGATCCGCAAGTTCATGGCCGATGCGGACTTCATGGAAGTCGAGACGCCGATGCTGCACCCGATCCCGGGCGGCGCGACGGCCAAGCCCTTCGTCACGCACCACAACGCGCTCGACATGGAGATGTTCCTGCGCATCGCGCCCGAGCTCTACCTGAAGCGGCTGGTGGTGGGCGGCTTCGAGCGCGTGTTCGAGATCAACCGGAATTTCCGTAACGAGGGCGTCTCGCCGCGCCACAACCCGGAATTCACGATGATGGAGTTCTACGCGGCCTATACCGACTACCGCTGGATGATGGACTTCACCGAGCAGGTGATCCGCCAGGCGGCGGTCGATTCGCTCGGCACCGCGACGATCCAGTACCAGGGCCGCGAGCTCGACCTCGCCAAGCCCTTCCATCGCCTCACCATCAAGCAGGCGATCCAGAAGTACGCGCCCGACTACAGCGACGCGCAACTGGCCGACGTGGCCTTCCTGCGCACCGAGCTCAAGCGCTTCGGCGTCGACGTCGGCCAGCCGGCCTTCCTGAACGCCGGCCTCGGCGCGCTGCAGCTCGCGCTGTTCGAGGAAACCGCCGAGGCGCAGCTCTGGGAGCCGACCTTCATCATCGACTACCCGGTCGAGGTCTCGCCGCTGGCGCGCGAATCGGATGCGATGCCCGGCGTCACCGAGCGCTTCGAGCTGTTCATGACGGGCCGCGAGATCGCCAACGGCTTCTCCGAGCTCAACGATCCGGAAGACCAGGCCGCGCGCTTCAAGAAGCAGGTCGACCAGAAGGATGCCGGCGACGAGGAAGCGATGTACTTCGACGCCGACTACATCCGCGCGCTCGAATACGGCATGCCCCCGACCGGCGGCTGCGGCATCGGCATCGACCGCCTGGTGATGCTGCTGACCGACAGCCCGACGATCCGCGACGTGCTGCTGTTCCCGCACCTGCGCCGCGAGGACTGAGCCGCATCCTCGAAGGGCCGCCCGCCGGCGGCGGCCCTGCCCCGCGCGGCGGCGCATCGTGCGCCGCCCGTTTCCCCGCCCCTGCCTCTCCCGCGTCATCCAATCGACAGCTTTGTAACGGCACGTAAAATTGCGCGTTGCCGGCGCATGCGCCTTGCTACGTCCGCCTCGCGCCGCACCGGCGGCATCTGCACTTCCAAGCCCCGCCACGACCGCCTGGCGGTCCGTGCGCGCATCAATCGTTACAACTTGATACGCTGCCTCCACATCGATTGATCGACACTTGTCGATAGAAAATAACGCACACGAAGTGCGCTGGAGAGCAGAAATGGACAACCCGAACAACGCTACGTCTACACCGCGCAAACGTCTTCATCCGCTGATCGCGACCGCCGCCGGCGCCGTGATCGGCGCGCTGGCCTGCACGCGCCTGTCGGCCAGCCTGGGCCGGCGCCGCACGATCCTGGTCGTGTCCGCGATCTACACCGTCGGCGTGATCGCCGCCGCGCTGTCGCCTTCGGCG
>NZ_VWWC01000267.1:0-6254 GCF_011753175.1 Burkholderia sp. Cy-637
AGCCCGCCGTCGACGGCGCGGCGCCCGCCGTGCTCGACGAAGCCGCGCGCGCGGCCGTGCTGGCCGAGCTGCGCGCCTTGCAGGCCGAGCTTGCCGAGCTGCAGGGCGAGAGCCCGCTGATCCTGCCGAGCGTCGACTACCAGGCGGTCGCCTCGGTGGTGGCCGACTGGACCGGCATCCCGGTGGGCCGCATGCTGCGCAGCGAACTGCAGACCGTGATGAACCTCGCGAACCTGATGTGCGAGCGCGTGATCGGCCAGGACCATGCGATGGAGGCGATCGCCAAGCGGATCCAGACCTCGCGCGCCGGGCTCGACAATCCCGACCGGCCGATCGGCGTGTTCATGCTGGCCGGCACCTCGGGCGTGGGCAAGACCGAGACCGCGCTGGCGCTGGCCGAGGCCTTGTACGGCGGCGAGCACAACCTGATCACCATCAACATGAGCGAGTTCCAGGAGGCGCACACCGTCTCCACGCTCAAGGGCGCGCCGCCGGGCTACGTCGGTTACGGCGAGGGCGGCGTGCTGACCGAGGCGGTGCGCCGCAAGCCGTATTCGGTGGTGCTGCTCGACGAGGTCGAGAAGGCGCATCCGGACGTGCACGAGCTGTTCTTCCAGGTGTTCGACAAGGGCGTGATGGAGGACGGCGAGGGCCGCGCGATCAACTTCCGCAACACGCTGATCCTGCTGACCACCAATATCGGCACCGAGCTGATCGCCGGCCTGTGCCGCGATCCGGAGCTGATGCCCGACGCCGAGGGCCTCGCCAAGGCGCTGCGCGAGCCGCTCCTGAAGGCCTTCCCGCCCGCGCTGCTGGGCCGCCTGGTGGCGATCCCGTATTTCCCGCTCAGCGCCGAGATGCTGGGGCGCATCGTGAGGCTGCAACTGGAGCGCATCCGCCGCCGCGTCGAGGCGCGCTACCGCGTGCCCTTCGACTACGACGATGCCGTGGTGCAACTGGTGGTGGGCCGCTGCACCGAGAGCGAATCGGGCGGCCGCATGATCGACGCGATCCTGACCAACACCATGCTGCCCGCCGTCAGCCGCGAGTTCCTCACGCGCATGATCGACGGCGGCGAGGTGGCGCGCGTGAGCGTGGGCGTCGAGCGCGGCGATTTCGCCTATCGCTTCGACATGCAGGCGCCGGCGCCGGGCTCGGTCGCCACGGAGGCGCTGGCCTTGCCCCAGGCTTGAACGCGGGGCTGCCGCCGCGCGCGGGGCGGGCGGCGGAATAAACCGCCGGCCCCGCGCGTTTGGTTTCAGGGCGGGCCGCATTCGGTCCGCCGCCAGTCCGTACCAGGAGTTTCGACGTGAAGGCTATTCCCAAGCAGGTCCACATCATCTGGATCGGCGGCGACATCCCGGCGCGCAATCGCGCCTGCATCCAGACATTCGTGCGCCAGAACCCCGACTGGACCATCAATCTGTGGTTCGACGCCAACCAGCTGCTGACCGGCGAGCGCCGCAGCGTGGTCAAGGAGCAGCTCGGCGGCACCGCCACGCCCGACGACTGGAAGGCGATGGCCGGCAATCTCGGCGCGGGCGGCGATACCGCCACCATCCAGTATCTGGCGATGCACTTCAACCAGCGCGGCGAGGTGCTGCGCGGCAAGCGACTGGCCCAGGTCAACGCGATCGCGAGTTTCTGCGCGACCAACGGCATCAAGCTGCGCGAGGTGCAGCGCGACCTGAAGATGGGCAAGAACGCGGCGATCTACCAGAAGGAGCTGGTCGATCGCGGCGCGAACTTCGGCGCGGCGAGCGACGTGCTGCGCATCGAGATCCTGCTCCAGGAAGGCGGCCTCTATGTCGATACCGACGTCGACTGCGTGGCGCCGCTGGGCTCGCTGATCTGCCACCAGTCCTATCCGCGCTTCTCGGCCGTCAGCCATCTGTGGAGGAACGGCATCTCGGAGAGCGAGTGGAAGGACGATAGCTGGTGGGCCCGCAGCTTCTCCGGCCAGACGCCGCCCCCGGTCAGCAATTCGATCATCGCCAGCCATGCCGGCTGCAAGGGCCTGAAGTCCTATCGCCAACTGATCAACGCGAATTTCACCTCGATGCGCACCAGCGAGCAGATGCAGGATTTGTATTTCAACGACGTGCGCACCAGCACGATCCGCATGACCGGGCCGAGCGTGGCCAGCAAGAGCAGCGGCTTCGAGGCGGCGCGCAGCGCGACGGTCACGCCGAAGTCGGGCGACGCGGTCACCCAGTTCAGCGACGAGCGCAAGCTGGAGATGCGCGATCACTGGTATTTCCCGATGTACTGCGTGCAGGACAAGTACTTCCACGACTGGCTGCAATAAGGCCGAGGCAAGCCCGATGCGAACGGAAACCATCATGACCGACGGCCAGCCCCTGTTCGACGTGCCCGGCTGGCGCGGCGGAGCACCGCGATGAAGGCCGCTACCCGGCCCGGCGCGGCGGCCGCACGCCTGGCCGAGACGCTGCGCATGGCGATGCACGCGCACATGAACGCCGAGCTGGATACCGCCGAGCCGCTCTACCGCCGCGTGCTGAAGCTGCAGCCCGCGCATCCCGACGCGCTGCACTACCTCGGCGTGCTGCTGCACCAGCGCGGCCGCGGCGACGAGGCCGTGATCCTGCTCGGCCGCGCGCTCAGGCTCACGCCGCTGCATGCCGACGCGCATTGCAACCTCGGCAACATCCACAAGGAACACGCGCGTCACGCCGAGGCCGAGGCCTGCTATCGCCGCGCCCTCGCGCTGGCGCCGGACCATCCGCAGGCGCTCGGCAATCTCGCCATCGTGCTGGAGGCGCTGGAACGCGTGGATCAGGCGCGCGAAGCCTACCAGGCCTGGCTCGCGCGGATGCCGGCCGATGCGCGCGGGCATTACCAGTTCGGCCGCTTCCTGTGCAGCCATCCGCGCGAGCGCGCCGACGTCGAGCAGGCCGTCGAGCACTTTCGCGGCGCCTTCGCGCTCGATGCCGGCCAATTGCGCGCGCTCGAGGCGCTCGGCATGGCGCTCTACGGCCTGGAGCGGATCGAGGAAGCGGCGGCCGTCTATCGCGACTGGGCCGCGCGCGAGCAGGACAATCCGATCCCGCGCCACATGCTGGCCGCCTGCGGCGCGGCCGAGGCGCCCGCGCGCGCCGGCGACGACTACGTGCGCGAGCTGTTCGATGGTTTCGCCGCCAGCTTCGACGAGCAACTGGTGAAGAACCTCGGCTATCGCGCGCCGCAGGCGCTGGTCGACGTGCTCGCGCCGGTGCTGGCGATGAAGGATGAAGGCAAGCGCGAGGGAGAGGGCAAGGCCGCCGGGCTCGACATCCTCGACGCCGGCTGCGGCACCGGCCTGTGCGCGCCGCTATTGCGCGCTCATGCCCGCGAACTGAGCGGCGTCGACCTCTCGGAAGGCATGCTCGACCAGGCGCGCCGGCGCGGCGGCTACGACAGGCTCGTCAACGCCGAGCTGACGGCCTTCCTGCACGCGCATCCACAAAGCTGGGACCTGATCGTCTCGGCCGACACGCTGGTGTATTTCGGCGCGCTGGAAGCGCTGCTCGCGGCCGCGCACGCGGCCCTGCGCCCCGGCGGCCATTTCGCGTTCAGCGTCGAGACCCTGGCTGGCGAGGCGGCCGGCCATGCGCTGTCGCCGAGCGGCCGTTATCGGCACGGCCGCGCCTATCTCGATGCCGCGCTCGCCGGGGCCGGCTTCGTCGAGGTGTATTTCGAGGCCAAGGCCCTGCGCCGCGAAGCCGGCCGCTGGGTCGACGGCGGCGTGGTTCGCGCGCGCCGCGCGCACTGAGCCGGCCGCCGCGCGTCACGTTCTCGTCATCGCGCGCACCAAAAACGTGCGCCATGGCGTACCGCCCTGTCTGTCGTCGCGAATTTTTTCCCTGGCCGATGAAGGAATAGATCGCGGTGGCCGGGCGTTCTGCTTGTCGAAGGGCGTGCAAATCGCGCCTGCGAATCATGCAAGCGGCAGGAACGGGAGGGCGAACGATGCAGGCAGACGAATTTGACAAGGGATGCAGGACGCTGGACGCGTCGAGCCGCGCGCGTGCCGCGCATCGGCAACGGCGCGAGGCCGCCAGCGATGCCGTGCACGCGAGCCCGGATGCGGGCCCGGCCCATCCCGAGCGTGCCGCGGCGGCCAGCCGCCTGCCGTCGTGCCGCCCGCCGTGCCTCGCGCACGCGCTCGAACGCGTCGAACCCGATGCCTAGCCGACCCGCCCCCTAACGAGGAAACGCAGATCACGTCATGGCTCACGCAATCACGCTCAGCTCCAATCTCGGCAGCAGCCTGCTGTTCTCGAACCTCAGCGCCGAGGAAGCGCTCGGCCGCCTGTTCACCTATCGGCTCGAGGCGATCAGCAAGAACGCTTCGGCCGACCTGCGCGCGCTGCTCGGCACGCCGATGACGGTCAAGCTGGTGAGCCCGCAGGGCTACACGCGCTATTTCAACGGCATCGTGCGCGATGCGGAGCAGGGCGGCTTCGTCAATATCGACGGCGTGCGCTACGCGGTCTATGGCTTCACCCTGGTGCCCAAGCCCTGGCTCTCGACGCGCCGCCGCGACTGCCGCATCTATCGCGGCATGACGGTGCCGCAGATCGTGCAGTCGGTGCTCAACGACGTGGGCTACAGCGACGTCAAGCCGAGCCTGAGCGGCAGCTACCCGGCGCGCGAATACTGCGTGCAGTACCGCGAGAGCGATTTCGACTTCATCAGCCGGCTGATGGAGCAGGAAGGCATCTATTACTTCTTCACGCATGCCGAGGGCAGCCACACCATGGTGCTGGCCGATGCGCTCGGCGCGCACACCACGGTGCCGAGCTTCGAGCAGATCCCCTATGCGCCGCCCACCGAGCGCGGCAAGCGCATGAAGGCCTCGATCAGCGACTGGCAGAGCTCGCGCGAGGTCAACACCACGCGCGTGCAGCTCGACGACTACGACTACCTGAAGCCGAAGGCCTCGCTGCTGGCCTCGGAGGAATTGACCGACCAGGCCGATGCGACCAGCGTCGGCGGCCTGGAAGTTTACGACTGGTCCTACGAATACGTCGGCTACGACCAGAAGCAGTCGGACGGCCAGCGTTACGCGCAGGTGCGCGCCGATGCGCTGAACGTGCCGCTGCTGCTCAGCCAGGGCAGCACCGATGCCTGCGGCCTGGCCACCGGCGTGCTGTTCCGCCTCAAGGATTTCCCGCTGGCCGACGCGAACCAGGAATACCTCGTCACCGAGACCGAGATCCGGCTGGTCGAGCCCGACTACGTGACCGGCGGCGGCATCGACGACGAGGAGGAGCCGTTTCGCTGCAGCTTCAAGGCGATCCGCGGCCGCCAGCCGTTCCGCACCGCGCAGACCACCCCGCAGCCGCGCATCGCCGGGCTGCAGACGGCGGTGGTGTATGGCGACACGCCCGAGGACATCGCGGTCGACAAGTACGGCCGCGTGCAGGTGAGCTTTTTCTGGAGCCGCCCCGGCAAGCCGCATGCCGACAATTCCTGCCCGGTTCGGGTGGCCCAGCTGTGGGCCGGCAAGCGCTGGGGCGCGCAGTTCATCCCGCGCGTCGGGCAGGAGGTGGTGGTCAGCTTCCTGGACGGCAATCCGGACCGGCCGCTGATCATCGGCAGCGTCTACAACGCCGACAACATGCCGCCCTACAGCCTGCCCGACAACAAGACCCAGAGCGGCGTGAAGAGCCGCAGCCACCAGGGCGGCGGCAGCGAGGACTACAACGAGATCCGCTTCGAGGACCGCAAGGGCGCCGAGCAGGTGCTGGTGCACGCGCAGAAGGACCTGCGCGAGGAATCCGAGCACGACCACGACGTGCAGGTCGGCCACAACTACACGCTGACGGCCGGCAACCAGATCCGCCTGGTCACCGGGCTGGCCAGCATCACCATGAAGAGCTCGGGCGAGATCGATATCCAGGGCACCAACCTGACCATCAACGGCGAGATGAACGTGACCCTGATGTCGGGCATCGCGATGGAGATCAACTCCAAGGCGAACCTGAACATGAGTTCGATCGCGGCGATGGAGATCCTCTCCGAGGCCGATTGCCTGATCCAGTCGACCAACCTGCAGTTGATCGGCACGGCCACGGCCGTCCTGGGCGGCGGCGCGCCGATGATCCTGTGAGCGCGATCCTCGACGCCGCCCGCCAGATGCGCCTGGCCGCGCCCGCGATGGCGCGCCTGGACGCGGCGATGAGCCCGCACGCGGCGGTGCGCGCGCTGCTCGACGCGGGCCTCGCGGCCGATGCGCTGAGCCTGCTCGC
>NZ_VWWC01000268.1:0-6076 GCF_011753175.1 Burkholderia sp. Cy-637
GGTCGGCGGCGGGATCGGCGGCGCTGCTGGTGATGGCCGCCGCCTGCGGTGACGCCAGCGCGGGCGCCGTGCTCGATCGCGTGCACGCCACCCGCACGCTGCGCGTGTGCCTGTCGCAGAACGATGCCGGCATCACCTACCGCGATCCCCGCACCGGCGAGCCGCGCGGCATCGACGTCGACCTGGCGGCCGCCTTCGCCGGCGATCTCGGCGCCCAGATCGTGATGGTCGACACCTCCTTCGACCGCTTCGCCGACGACCTGCTGGCCGACCGCTGCGACGTCGCGATGCTCGCCGTGGCGGCCACCGCGGCGCGCCGCGAGATGCTGCGCTTCAGCCGTCCCTACCTGTCGAGCGGCATCGTCGGGGTGGCCTCGCGCGGCAGCGAGGTGGTGCCGGGCTGGGGCGATCTCGACCGGCCCGGCGTGCGCGTCGGCGTGCAGCAGGGCTCGCAGATCGAGCCGCTGCTGCGCGCCACCCTCAAGCGCGCCACCCTGATGGTGCTCGACGCGCGCGTGAACCGCGAGGACGAGTTGCAGGCAGGGCGGCTCGACGTGCTGGTGGCGGGGCTTCCGTATGCGCACCGCCTGCTGGAGAATGCCGACTGGGCCCGCCTGGTGGCGCCGCCGCGGCCGTTCCATCCGATGCCCTATGCCTATGCCGTGCGCCCCGGCGACGACGCCTGGCTGCAGACGGTCGACGCCTTCGTCGCGCGCATCCAGCGCGACGGCCGGCTCGCCGAGGCGGCCCGCCGCCATCACCTGACCGACATCATGCTGCTCCAGTGAAACGAATCGAAGCGATCATCGGCCATCACACCGCGCAGCTCCCCGCCTGGCTCAACAGCCGCTCGGTGCTGGTCGGCGGCGCGCTCGTCGGCGCGCTGCTGATCGGCGCGGCCGGCAGCTTCGCGTGGTGGGAGCATCGCAGCGCGATCGACGACGAACGCGGCAGCGCCGAGATGCTGGCGCGCGCGCTCGACGACCAGGGCGCGCGCGCCGCCAGCACCGCCAATTCGATCGCGCGCTCGATCGACAGCACGCTGCAGACGCGCGACCTGCGCGGCACGTCCTTCGCCAACCTGATGCTGGCGCGCAGCATCGCCGGCACGCCGATGCTGCGCAGCGTCTCGCTGGTCGACAGCGAGGGCGAGGTGTTCGCCAGCTCGAACCCGGCCAACCTCGGCGCGCATCTCGACCTGGCGCGGCTGCCGGGCCCGCGCGTGCCGGTCGCCGACGGCGATCTCGCGATCGGCCGGCCGATGGCGGGCCGGGATCTCGCCGATTCCTCGCTGCTGCGCGGTGCGCGGGCCGGCGCCGGCAATCCGCTGCCGCTGCGCTTCCTGCCGCTCGCGCGGGCCAGCGTGACGCCCGGCGGCGACGTGATCCGCATCGTGGTCGCGCTCAATCCCGACTACCTCAAGACCAGCTTCCAGATGCTGCTGGGCGACGCCTCGCGCTCGGCCGGGCTCTACACGCTCGACGGCACGCCGGTGGTGACCACCGGCGTGCCGCTCGACAAGGCCGGCGCGCTGGGCGCGCACACGCTGTTCCGCAACCTGCTGCCGCGTGCCGAGAGCGGCAGCTTCGCGGCGCTCGATTTCGACGGCACCGCCAGCATCGGCGCCTGGCGCACCGCGCGACGCTGGCCGCTGGTGACGGTGGTGGCCACCCCGGCCGAGCGGGCGCTCGCCACCTGGGCCGTGATCGCGCGCTGGGTCGCGCTCGGCAGCGGCGGCGCGCTGCTGCTGTGGGGCGTGTTCTGCACCGCGGCCTCGCGCAGCCTGCGCCAGAACGCGCTGACCATCGCCGCGCTGGGCCAGCTGATGCGCGAGATCGCCAGCAGCGAGGCGCGCAACACGGCGGTGCTGACCAGCGCGATGGACGGCATGGTCACGCTCGACGCGCTCGGGCACGTGGTGGAATTCAACCGCGAGGCCGAGCGCATCTTCGGCTATCGCGCCGAGAACCTGATCGGCCAGCCCGGCGAGGCGCTGCTGCCCGACGAGATCCACGAGCTGATGCGCGATCGCCGCCTGCCCGGCGAGGACGACCGCTCGGCCACGCCGCGCCGCCGGCTCGAACTGAACGCGCGGCGCGCCAACGGCCGCGTGTTCCCGGCCGAGATCTCGGTGGCGCCGGTGGACGTGGACGGCGAGCTGTACTACTTCTGTACCGTGCGCGACCTGTCCGAGGCCAAGCGCGTCGCGCACGAGCGCGCCCAGCTGCTGGCCAAGTACCGCGACTCCTCGTCGGACCTGCGCGGCCTGAAGAACGCGCTCGACGAGCACGCGATCGTCAGCATCCTGTCACCGGACGGGACCATCCTCTATGCCAACTCGATGCTGGCCTCGGTCAGCGGCTACCCGAGCGACGAACTGGTCGGCCAGTCCTACCGGCTGCTGCGCCCCGACGACGCCTCGGGCGGCCTGGTGGTGGACCGGCTGCCCGAGCTGATCCGCGAGGGCGCGCCCTGGAGCGGCCAGCTCGTGCACCGGCGCCGCGACGGCTCGCTGTTCTGGACCGCGTCCACGCTGGTGCCGATCATGAACACCTCGCACGACACCAAGCACGCCTTCCTGATCCAGACCGACATCAGCCTGCAGGTGGCCGGCGAGCGCGAGCTGAAGGCGGCGCATCGCGCCGAGCTCGAACTCGGCGCGGGGATCCAGCGCGGCCTGCTGATCGGCGACCTGCCGCCGGCCGTGCACGGCTGCCTGCTGGCCAGCTTCAACCTGGCCTCGCGCGGCATCAACGGCGATTTCTTCGACCTGTTCGAATTCGACGACGGCTGCTTCGACCTGCTGGTGGGCGACGCGATGGGCAAGGGCGTGCCGGCCGCGCTGCTGGGCGCCGCGCTGAAGATGCAGTTCTCGCGCTCGATCGCCGAGCTGGTCGCGCATGGCGAGCCGGGTGCCGAGCGGCCCTCGCCGGCGCGCATCGTGGCGCATTCGCAGCGCGCCATGCACGCGCGCCTGCAGGCGCTCGACAGCTTCGTCACGCTCTGCTACCTGCGCATCGACCGCGTGCGCGGCACCGCCACCTGGGTCGGCTGCGGGCACGAGGAAACCATGCTGTTCCGCGGCAACGCGCCGCCCGAATTCCTGCGCAACCAGCATCCGCCGCTCGGCGTGATCGAGGAGGCCGAGATCTTCGAGGACAGCGTGCGGCTCGGCCCGGGCGACACCGTGGTGCTCTACTCCGACGGCCTGACCGACGCCGTCGACGACACCGGCGAGCGCTTCGGCCTGGACCGACTGGCGGCCACGCTGCGCGCGCTGGTGCCGACCCATCGACGGCCCGGCACGATCGTGCGCGGCATGCGCGCGGCCGTCGAGGCGTTCACCAACAGCGCGCGGATTCCGGACGACATGACGATGCTGGTGCTGCAACTGCCCGACGGCGAACCGAACACGCGCCGCGAACGGCTCGACATGCCGCGCACGCTCTCGCAGTTGCAGACGCTGCGCAACTTCGTGGCGATGCACGCGGCGGCGGGCCTCGGCGACGACGACGCGGCCTCGCTCGCGCTGGCCGCCGTCGAGCTCGCCAGCAACGTGGTGCGCCACGATTCGCGCCCCGGCGACGGCCCGATCGAGGTGGTCTGCACCACCGGCCCGGAGCTGGCCACGCTCGAATTCGTCTACGACGGCCGGCCCTTCACGCCGCCGCCGGAGCTGAAGCCCGATTTCTCGGGCGAATCGGAAGGCGGCTTCGGCCTGTTCATCATTCGCGAGAGCTGCGACATCGTCAGCCACGACCACGTCAACGGCATCAATCGCGTCACCCTGATCAAGCGCCGCCACACTCAGGCGGCCTGAGCCGGGAAGCTCTCCTCAGACGATTGGCGCGGCACGCGCCGATCGATGGCACAACTGAGGATCGCGTCCCGCGCCGCCCGACGAAATCCGCCGCGCCCGCCAGAAGCCGCGCCCGGCGCGGCATCCGACCCTTTGGCGTGATCCGACGTTTGCAGTTCTGTCACGATTCCGGACCCGATTCGCGATGAAATTGAGCCCATCCACGCTGGAGGGCCACGCGATGATCGCAATCTCTTTGGACGCACAACAACGTTGCAGCCGCCAATCGGGCGGCAAGCAGGCCGACGTTCGTCTGCAGCCGGGGCGCGCGCGACGTCGCCAGCAGACCGCCCGTGCCTGGCGCCGCGCGCGCCTGGCCGCCGCGCCGCTGCGCCGCGCCTTCGGGCCCTGCTGGGTCGGCAGCGCCTTGCGCGCGCCGCTGGAGGAAGAGTTTTGAACGCGCACCAGGTCGCCGTGGTGGTGAGCGGGCGCGACCGTGACGGTTCGCTGTCGCGCTGCCTGCGCAGCGTGCGCGGCGCCGATTGGGGCGAGCTGCCGGTCGAGGTGCTGTACGCGACCGACGAACCGCTGGGCGACGATGCCCGGCTGGCCGCCCTCGACGGCGCGCGGGTGATCGCGGCCGACACGCGCGGCATCGGCCAGGCCACCACGCGCGCGGCGATCCGCAACGCCGGCTGGCACGCCACGCATGCCGACACGGTGCTGTTCCTGGGCGCCGACACCCTGCTCGACCGGCACTTCCCGCAAGCCGCGCTGGCGCGCCTGGACGCGCAATGCGCGGCGGTGCGCGGCCAGTGCCGCGAGGCGCTGCCGCATCAGTCGCATTACGCCGCGGTGGTCGACCTGGACGGCGTGATGCCGTTCGGCGACGCGCTCGACTGCGTGGGCGACGCCCTGTTCAGCCGCGAGGCCCTGCTCGACGTGGGCGGCTTCGACGCCAACCTGGCCGACGGCGAAGCCGCCGACCTGTGCCGCCGCCTGGCGGCGCGCCGCTGGCGCATCGTCGAGCTGGCGATCCCGATGACGCGCCACGACGACGTGCTGGCCCGTTTCCGGGATTACTGGCGCCGCGCGGTGCGCATCGGCGAGGCCTATGCCGCCGCCGACGCGCGCTGCGCCGGCCGCGCCGCCTTCCCGCACGGCTACGCGCCGCAGCGCAACCGCGCCTGGGGCGCCGCGCTCGGCGTGGCCGCCCTGGTGTTCGCGGCGATGCTCGCCACCGCGCCCGGCATCGCCTGGAGCCTGCTCGCGCTGTTCGGCGCGGCGCTGCTGCATACCACCCTGCGCGCCCGGCCCAGCGCCGGCGACTGGCGCCTCGCGACGCTTTATGCGCTGCACGCGCACCTGCAACAATTGCCGATTCTCTATGGCCAACTCGCCTACCGCCGCCGTCATGCCGCCGCTCGTCCGCGGCGAGCGCCCCGCCAGCTATCCGGGGGCGCGCCATGATGACGATTCCGGCCGCGCAGCGTCGCCGGAGCCCACCATGATCGGCCTGCACGACGCCGAGCCGATCGCCTCGCCCGAGCCGCGCCCGTCCCCGCACGAACATGTGCTGGCCCGACGGGCGTTGTCGATCCTGATCGTCGCGCACGATTCGGCCGAGCGCATCGACGCCCAGCTCGCGATGCTGGCGATGGCCGCGCGCTATCGCGACTGGCAGGTGATCGTGGTCGACAACGCCTCGAGCGACGGTACAGCCGAGCTGGTCGAGAGCCGGCATCCCTGGGCGCTCTTGATCCGCTCGCCCGTCAACATCGGCTACGCGGCCGCCTGCAACCTCGCCGCGCGCGAGGCGCTCGGCGCCCTGCTGCTGCTGGCCCATCCCGATACCCACGCCCAGCCCGCGATGATCGCGCGCGCCGCCGCGCGCATGCTGGTCAATCCCGGCGTGGGCATCGCCGGCGGCCGGCTGGTGGACGCCGAGGGCCAGGACGTGCCGGCCTCGCACCGCTTCCCGTCCGCGCTGGGCGACGCCTTCGCCTGGCGCGGCCCGGTATGGCCCGGCGCGGCGGCCAGACGCGTGCCGCTCGACCCCGACCTGCAGCCGCGCGAGCCGGCGCGGCGCGTCGACTGGGTGTCGGATGCGTTCGCGATCATGCGCCACGACCTGTTCCGCTTCCTGGGCGGCTTCGACCCGCGCTTCTTCATGTACTGCGAGGACATCGACCTGTGCCGGCGGGTGGCGATGGAAGGTTTTTCGGTGATGTACTGGCCCGACGTGCGCGCCCTGCGCGCCGGCCGCCCCGGCGCGGC
>NZ_VWWC01000269.1:0-6117 GCF_011753175.1 Burkholderia sp. Cy-637
CCGCATCCGCGCGCCGCGCGCGCCACCCGCCTGCGAACGGCGCGCGACCTGCCCCGCGCCGCGCGCCGCCGCTGCCCTGGCTTCAGGCATCCCCGTCACCGACCTCCTCGGCACGATGGCAGGCCACCTGCCGTCCATCGACCTCCCGCAGCGCGGGCACCTCGGCGCGGCACCGCTCGACCGCGTACGGGCAGCGCTGGTGGAACGCGCAGCCCGAGGGCGGCTTGAGCGGCGAGGGCAGCTCGCCCTCCAGCTTGATCTGGATGCGCCGGTCCGACTCGAAGATCGCCGGCGTGGCCGACATCAGCGCGCGCGTGTAGGGATGGCGCGGCCGCGCGTACAGCGTGGCCTTGTCGCCGAGCTCGGCCACCGCGCCGAAGTACATCACCATCACGTCGTCGGCCACGTGCTCGACCACCGACAGGTTGTGCGAGATGAACACGTAGCTGGTGCCGAACTGCTGCTGCAGGTCCATGAACAGGTTCAGGATCTGCGCCTGGATCGAGACGTCGAGCGCCGAGACGGGTTCGTCGGCCACCACGATCTGCGGATCGAGGATCATCGCCCGCGCGATCGCCACGCGCTGGCGCTGGCCGCCCGAGAACATGTGCGGATAGCGCTTGGCGTGCTCGGGCCGCAGGCCGACGGTGCGCATGATCTGCGCGATGCGCCCGGCGCGCTCGCCCGCCCCCAGTTTCGTGTTGATCGCGAGCGGCTCGCCCAGCGTCTGCTCGACGGTCTTGCGCGGGTTGAGCGAGGCGAACGGGTTCTGGAACACCATCTGCACGCGCCGGCGCAGCGCGGCGATGGTCTCGCCGCTGGCGCCCGCCACGTCCTCGCCGTCGATGCGCAGATGGCCGGCGGTGGGCGTCTCGATCATGGTGAGCTGGCGCGCCAGGGTGGACTTGCCGCAGCCCGACTCGCCCACCACCGCCAGCGTGCGGCCGCGCGCGAGCGTGAAGGACACGCCGTTGAGAGCCTTGACGGTGGCCTGGCCGAACATGCCGCGGCGCACCGAATAGTGTTTCGCGAGCCCGTCGGCGACGAGCACCGCGTCATCGCGGCCGACGGCGCGCGGTTCAGCGTGGACTGCATTCATCGTGCGCCTCCCGACGGATCGATCGCTTGGAGATTCAGGGGCTTGATACAGCGCGCGCGCATCGCGGCGTCGCCGGGCACCAGCTCGGCCAGCGCCGGGCGCGCCGCGTGGCAGGCCTCGACCACGTACTTGCAGCGCGGCGCGAACAGGCAGCCCGAGGGGCGGTCGTCGCGCCCCGGCACCATGCCGGGCAGCGCGGCCAGCCGTTCGGCGCCGGCGTTGTGCTCGGGGATCGCCGCGAGCAGCGCCTCAGTATACGGGTGATGCGGCGCGGCGAAGATGTCGGGCACGCGGTTGGTCTCGATGACCTCGCCGGCGTACATCACGGCCACCCGCTGGGCCACCTCGGAGACCACCGCCAGGTCGTGCGAGATCAGCACCAGGGCCATGCCGCGCTCCTTCTGCAGCGACACCAGCAGGTCCATGATCTGGGCCTGGATGGTCACGTCGAGCGCGGTGGTCGGCTCGTCGGCGATCAGCAGCTTGGGATTGCAGGCCACCGCCATGGCGATCATCACGCGCTGGTTCATGCCGCCCGACATCTGGTGCGGGAAGGTGTCGATGCGGTTCTTCGCGTCGGGGATGCCGACCTGGTCGAGCAGCTCGAGCGCGCGCTTCTTCAACGCATCGCCGCGCAGTCCCTCGTGCAGCTTCAGCACTTCGCGGATCTGGTAGCCGACCGTGTAGCTCGGGTTCAGGCTCGACAGCGCGTCCTGGAACACCATCGCGATGTCCTTGCCGATGATGCGCCGGCGCTGGCGCGGGCTGGCCTTGAGCAGGTCGATGCCGTCGAAGCTGACCTCGTCGGCGGTGACGATGCCGGGCGCGTCGACCAGGCCCATCAGGGCCATCATGGTCACGCTCTTGCCCGAGCCCGATTCGCCCACCACGCCCACCACCTCGCCGGGCGCGACCGACAGGTTGATGCGGTCCACCGCGGGCAGGCCGTTGAAGTTGACGGCCAGATTGCGGATGGTCAATAGATCGTTCATGTTCAGGCCATCCGTTTCAGTTTCGGGTCGAGCGCGTCGCGCAGGCCATCGCCGAGCAGGTTGATGGCCAGCACCGAGATCAGGATCGCCAGGCCCGGCATGGTCACGATCCACCAGGCGTTGTCGATGTAGTCGCGCGCCGAGGCCAGCATCGCGCCCCACTCGGCCGCGGGCGGCTGCACGCCGAGGCCCAGGAAGCCGAGCGCGGCCGCGTCGAGGATCGCCGAGGAGAAGCCCAGGGTGGCCTGCACGATCAGCGGCGCGGTGCAGTTCGGCAGCACCTGCGAGAACATCAGGCGCAGCGTGCCGGCGCCGGCCACGCGCGAGGCCGTGACGTATTCCTTCTGCAGCTCGCCGAGCGCCGAGGCGCGCGTAAGGCGCACGTAGCCGGGCAGCGCCACGATCGCGATCGCGAACATGGTGTTGGTCAGGCCCGGGCCGATGATGGCCACCACCGCCACCGCCAGCAGCAGCGAGGGCAGCGCCAGCAGCACGTCCATCACGCGCATCACGGGCGTGTCGGCCCAGCGCTGGAAGAACGCCGCCACCAGGCCCAGCACCACGCCGGGGATCAGCGCCAGCACCACCGACACCAGGCCGATCCAGAACGACAGGCGCGCGCCGTACATCAGGCGCGAGAGGATGTCGCGGCCGGCCTCGTCGGTGCCGAGCACGAAGCGCCAGTTGCCGCCGTCGAGCCAGGCGGGCGGGATCTTGACGAAGTCGCGGTATTGCTCGATCGGGCTGTGCGGCGCGATCAGCGGCGCGAAGATCGCCACCAGCACCAGCAGCAGCACGATCAGGCCGGCGCCCACCGCGCCGCGATTGCGGGCGAAGTGATGCCAGAATTCTTGCAGCGCGAGCAGGCGGCCGCCGGCGGCGACCGACGGCAGCGCGTCGGGGAGTTCGCTCATCGAATCACCTCGTATGGCGGATGCGGGGGTTGAGCACGCCGTAGAGCAGATCGACGACGAGATTGACGATGATCACCAGGGTGGCGATCAGCAGGATGCCGCCCTGCACCACCGGGTAGTCGCGGCGGCTGATCGCGTCGATCAGCCACTTGCCCACGCCCGGCCACGAGAACAGCGTCTCGGTGAGCACCGCGCCGGCCAGCAGGGTGCCGATCTGCAGCCCGATCACGGTGACCACCGGGATCAGCGCGTTGCGCAGCGCATGCACCACCACCACGCGCGCCGGCGACAGGCCCTTGGCGCGCGCGGTGCGGATGTAGTCCTCGCGCAGCACCTCGAGCATCGAGGAGCGCGTCATGCGCGCGATCACCGCCAGCGGGATGGTGCCCAGCACGATCGAGGGCAGGATCAGGTGGCTCACCGCCGAGCGGAACGAGCCCTCGTCGGGCGCGAGCAGCGCGTCGATCAGCATGAAGCCGGTCACGTGCGGGATGTCGTATTCGACCGCGATGCGTCCCGACACGGGCGTCCAGCCCAGGGTCGAGGAGAACACCATGATGAGGATCAGGCCCCACCAGAAGATCGGCATCGAATAGCCGGTCAGGGCGGTGCCCATCACGCCGTGGTCGACCACCGTGCCGCGCCGCAGCGCGGCGAACACGCCGGCGGGCAGGCCGACCAGCAGCGCGAACAGCAGCGCGCAGATCGACAGCTCGACGGTGGCGGGAAAGCGCGCCATGAACTCGCCCATCACGCTGGTATTGGTGATGATCGACAGGCCCAGGTCGCCATGCAGCGCCCGGCCGAGATAGTGGAGGTACTGGGCCGGCAGGGGCTGGTCGAGGCCGAGCCGGTGCATCGCCTCGGCGTGCATCGCCGGGTCGACACCGCGCTCGCCCATCATCACTTCGATGGGATCGCCCGGTATCAGGTGGATCAGCGCGAACGCAAGGATGGTGATGCCGATGAAGGTCGGGATCACCATGCCGATGCGGCGCAACACAAATCGCAACATGGCGGGTCTCGGAAAATCGTGGGGATGAAATGCGACCGGCGACGGGGGGCAGGCCCCCCGTCGCCGGGTCAATTATCGTGCAGTCGGTCCAACGTCGCGATGCCGGGCGCTGCTTACTTCACGCCGACGCCGTCGAAGCGGATGTAGCCGAGCGGCTCGATGCGCTGGTCGACCACGTTCTTGGTGGTCGGCTGGTAGACCGTCGAGTTCGCGATCGGCGAATACGGCACCTGCTGCGCGAAGATCTGCTGCGCCTGCGTGTAGATCTTGGTGCGCGCCTCCTGGCCGGTGGTCACGCGGCCCTTCTGGATCAGCGCCTCGAAGGACTTGTCGCACCAGCGCGAGAAGTTGTTGCCGCTCATCGCGGTGCAGCCGAGCAGGGTGCCGAGCCAGTTGTCCGGATCGCCGTTGTCGCCGGTCCAGCCGATCAGCATGGCGTCCTGCTCGCCCGAGTGGGCACGCTTGATGTACTCGCCCCATTCGTAGCTGACGATCTTCGCCTTCACGCCGATCTTGGCCCAGTCGGCCTGGATCATCTCGGCCATCAGCTTCGCGTTCGGGTTGTAGGGGCGCTGCACCGGCATCGCCCACAGGGTGATCTCGAAGCCGTTCGGGAAACCGGCCTTGGCCAGCAGCGCCTTGGCCTTGGCGGTGTCGTAGGCCGGCATCTTCAGGCTCTTGTCGAACGACCACTGGGTCGGCGGCATCGGCGCGTCGGCGGCCTGGCCAGCGCCCTGGTAGACCGACTCGATGATCGCCTTCTTGTTGATCGCCATGTCGAGCGCCTGGCGCACCGCCAGGTTGTCGAGCGGCTTGTGCTGCACGTTGTAGGCCAGGTAGCCGAGGTTGAAGCCCGGCTGCGAGGGCGTGTCGAGGTTCGCGTCGGCCTTCAGGGTGGCGATGTCGGCCGGGCGCGGATAGCTCATCACCTGGCACTCGTTGCGCTTGATCTTCTGCACGCGCACGCCGGCGTCCGGCGTGATCGAGAAGATCAGCTTCGAGACCTTCACGTCACCCTTGCGCCAGTAATCCGGGTTGCCGTCGAAGCGGATCGTGGCGTCCTTGGTATAGCTGCGGAACACGAAGGGACCGGTGCCGATCGGCTTCTGGTTGATGTCGGGCGCCTTGCCGGCCTTGAGCAGCTGGTCGGCGTACTCGGCCGACAGGATCGAGGCGAATTCCATCGCCATGTTCTGGATGAACGGCGCGTTCGGCTCGGACAGCGTGAAGCGCACCGTGTACGGATCGACCTTCTCGACCTTGGTGATCAGCTTGTCCAGGCCCATGTCGGTGAAGTACGGGAAGCTCACCGGGTAGGCCTTGCGGAACGGCTGGTTGGTGTCGAGCATGCGCTCGAAGGTGAACAGCACGTCGTCGGCGTTGAATTCGCGCGTCGGCTTGAAGAAATCGGTGGTCTGGAACTTCACGCCATGGCGCAGGTGGAAGGTGTAGGTCTTGCCGTCCGGCGAGATGTCCCACGATTCCGCGAGGCCCGGTTCGACCTTGGTGCCGCCGCGCACGAACTCGACCAGGCGGTTGTAGATGGTGAAGGTCGCTGCCGAGAAATCGACACCCGTCGTGTATTGGGCCGAATCGAAGCCGGCCGGGCTGCCTTCCGAGCAGTAGACAAGCGTCTTGTTCGGGATCTGCGCGTGCGCGGCACTCGTGATGCCCAGCGCTGCCGCTGCGACGCCCGCCATCGCGGCGCGCAACAGACGATCTGATTTCATTGTGATATCTCCAGGTCTCGTGCCGGCTGGCGCCGGCGTGCGGCCGATCTTACTTGAGCTTTCACGCCCGGAACAAGCCGGCCGGATCAAGCGCCGGCCCAGGCTTGCGCGGCGATTTCCGGCGTGCTTGGCGGCCCGCCGCGGCGGGCGCGGCGCGATGAAGCACCGGAAGCGGCGCTGTTCGGCCCGGTTCGGCCCTGTTTCGCCGGATCGCTAAACAAACGGTGACGAATGCGCCGCTCCCGCGACGCGGGTCGAACCGGCACGGCGGGGGGCGGCGGCACGCGCCGCGATCGCGCCCGATTGCCGGCCGGGCCGGCCCAGCATGGGCCCGGGGCGGTCCCGGCGCGGGCTTGCCGCGAATCCG
>NZ_VWWC01000270.1:0-6053 GCF_011753175.1 Burkholderia sp. Cy-637
AGGCGTCGCTGCCCGGCGTGGCGGCGGTGCCCGCCGAGCCGGCCGCGGCCGTGCCGCCGAGGCTGTCCGACAGCGAGCCCGCGCCGGACATGTCGTCGATGCCGCGCGGCTCGTCCACGCGCAGTTGCAGGTCGGGCAGCACCGGCGGATAGGCGATCTGGAAGCGCTGGTCGGGCTGCTGGTTGCTGGAGCCGAGCACCTCCTCGACGATGGTGGTGACGTTGCCGGCCATCACCGCGTTCGGATAGAGGCCCAGCACGCGGATGGTCCGCTCGACGTGGGCGTTCTCGACGCGGAACCAGAAGGCCAGTTGCGAATAGAGCGGGCTGGCCGGCATGTCCGCCGGCACCTGGATCGCGACGATGCCCGAGCGGCTCAGGCCGTAGGTGCCGTCGTCCACCGGCAGCGGCTGCCAGGCCGCGCCGTCGAAGTATTGCCAGTCGAGCGGCCGGCCCGGCTCGGCGCGCTCGCCCTCGATCGACAGGTAGAGCTGCAGCCGGCGCCCGACGCTGTCGGTCTCGAAGCCGGCGGGCTCGAAGGCGAAGTAGAAGCCGCTCAGCTCGGCGTCGACCGGCACGTAGGGCGCGGCCAGGAAGCGGCTGGCCGCGAAGGCGTTGTAGGTCCAGAAGCGCGAGGGCGCGGCCGAGTAGGTATAGCCGAGCTGCAGGCTGCGGATGAAGGGCGGCGCGAACTGCGCCTCGCTGAACTGGTAGGAGAAGTTCACGCCCTCCACGTCGTTGAGCCAGGCGATCAGCGCGGCCTTCTGCTCGGGCGGCAGGATGCTGTCGGGCACCTGGTCGATGGTGCTGGAAATGCTCGAGGTGCTGAAGCCGCCGGGCGCGCCGTAGCCGCCCGCGGCGATCACCGCGCGGATCCACAGCCCCTCGCTGCCGGTCACGGTGACCGGCTTCATCGCCGGGCAGAGGAAGGCGATCGAGGTCGGCCGCCCGCTGGTATTGCCCTGCAGGTTGCTGGTGGTGTCGACCCACTGGTACAGGTTGCGTTGCGCGGCGGTGGCGTTGAAGGGACGCCAGGCGCTGCCGTCCCAGAACTGCCAGACGATCTGCACCGGGTAGGTCTGCGCGAGCAGCGCGAGATCGAAATCGAGGCTCACGCGCGCGCCGGTGCGCGCGAACACCGCGTCGCTGCGCACGTAGAAGGCGTCGTTGGTCTGCGGGGTCTCGCCGAACGGGTAGGCGCCGTTGGCGATGTCGAGCGCGACCACGTTGCAGGCCGCCTGCTGCGGCTGGATCTGGCCGCCCTCGAGCGTGCACTGGCAGCCGTCGATGATCGGCAACTGCCCGGCCAGCGTCGACAGGATCGGCATGCCCGGCGCCGGGCAGGTCAGCAGCCAGTTCTCGGTGGAGGGATCGGCCAGCGCCGCGGACGGATCGGAAAACCCCGCGCCGGGGTCCTTGCGCGCATAGAGCGATTCCACCAGCGTCTCGATCGAGACGGCCGGCGCGAGCGGCTGGCCGGGCAGGGTGATGTCGAGCCGGCGCGCGTCGTCCGAGCCGGCCAGCACCACCGCCAGCGGGCTCAGCGCGGCGTCGAACCATTGCCCGAAGTAGTCGGGATAGAGACGCTCGCCGACCAGCGTGATGGTGATCCGCTGCGGCGTCGGATCGGGCTTGAACAGATTGGCGTCGCCGATCATGAACCAGTGGCCGAGCGGCGTCGCGATGATGTCCTGGTCGTCGGGCCCGAGGAACAGCGCCGCGCCCGGCGGATCGTCGGCGCCGGCCAGCGCGGTCTCGAAGGCCGGCATCGCGTCCAGGTAGCTGTCCTGCGAGGGCATGATGGTCATCGCCGCCGTCAGCCGGGCCGGCACCGCGGTGAAGTCCTGCTCGGTCTGGAAGCGGATCTGCTGCGCGTCGGGCGGGATCACCGCGGTCTGCGCCGGCACCAGGCGCGCGCCCTGGCCGGGCTTGAGCGTGAAGGCCAGCGGCGCGCGCGCCGGCTGCGGCGGGCGCGGCGAGAGGCCGAGGAACTGGAAGAACGACTGGCGGCGCTGGTAGGGGATCCGGTTCTCGATCAGCGCGGTATAGCCGGCCAGTTGTGCGAACAGGTTCAGCAGCACCAGGCCCGGGTCCTGGTTGACGGCGGAGGCGGTCGCCGCGGCATCGAGCCAGTTGCCGGGGTCCTGCAGCGGCGGCGGCCAGTTGTCGCTCCACTGTTGGGTATAGACGGTCGCCAGCGTCAGCGCCTGCCGATAGAAATCGTCAGGGCTGCGAAAGTCGAGGATCGGCTCGGCCATCGTGGCGGGCTCCGGGGGCGCGCGTCGGCTCAGGCCTGCCCGTCGCCGGGGGCCGCCTGCTGGCGCAGCTCGTCGCGCAGCTCGGTGAGCGCCTGGATCGCGCCGCCGATGCGCAGCAGGGTCTGCTGCAGTTCGCGCTGCTTGGTCTCGAGCGCGCGCAGTTGCTGCTCGCCGGCGCGGCGGTTGTCCTCGAGTTCCTGGATACGGGCGGTGAGCATGGCTTCGTTCATGGTGCGGGTCGGCTTACTTGAGATAGAAGGGGTACACGAGGTTCTGCGGCTGGTTGCGCTCGCGGATCAGGTAGTCCACCGAGATGCGCAGGCATTGCGGCGTGTCGGGCGCGATCGTCACCTGCACCGCCAGCGTCTGGATGCGCGGCTCCCAGCGGTTGAGCGCCTGGGTCACGTAGAGCTGGGCCAGGCTCACGGCGGTGGCGTTGCCGGCCGCGAACACCAGCTCGTTGATGCGGCAGCCGAACTCGGGCAGCATCACGCGCTCACCCGGCGCGGTGCGCAGGATGATCAGGATTGCCTGGCGGATGTCGTCGGCGCCGGCCGCGAGCATCACGGCGCCGCCGTGCACGGCGACCGGGAAGGCCCAGCCCTGGCCGAGGAAGTCGCTTGGCGTGCTCATCTCAGCCGATCATCACGTTGGACAGCCCCAGTACCTGGAGCGTCGGCGGCGGCGCCTGCGGGCCGCCGGGCGGGATGTCGTGGCAGGTCTCGCAGACGTCGCCCATGCGCGCGGCGCCCCGGCCGTTGATGCGCACCGTCATGCTGCCCAGCACCACCCGGCCGAGGTTGGTGGGCGGCACCTGGAAGGTGCCCGAGCTCGGGATGTGGGGCGGCAGGTTCTGCCCCATCGAGCCGACCGTGGCGGCCGGGCGGCCGTTGATGCGCACGTTCAGGCTGGTATTCATCGAGATCTTGCCGTTGAACGGAAACGGCTGCGGGGTCGGCACCGGGCCGCCCGGGCTCGGCACCAGCACCACGTGGATGTCGGCGGCGTTGACGATGCTGTCGCCCATCTTGGCTGCGGCTTGTCCCATCGCGGCGCTCCTCCTAGTTCAGGTCGATCATGGTGGCCGACAGCTTCAGGTTCTGGCCGCCCTGCACATCCAGCGTGGCCTGGCCCAGCGTGGCCTTGACGCTGCCGGCGGTGTTGCACAGCGTCACCTGCGCGCCGGTGATGGTCACCTTGCCCTTGGCGGTGATCGACAGGTCGCCCTCGCTGGCGAGTTCGATCGCGTTGGTCGCGCTGTCGATCCGGATGCGGTTCTGCCTGGCATCGACGATGGTCACGCCGCCGCCGTTGGGCGAATCGTCGAGCGTGATGGTCTTGCCGCCCTTGGTGCGGATCACGCGCAGGTCCTGCTGCTGGTCGACGGGCACCGGCGGTTTCTGCGCGCCGTTCCAGAGGAAGCCGATCACGTAGGGCTTGCTGGCGTCGCCGTCGGCGAAGGCGATCAGCGCGGCGTCGCCGGGCTGCGGCAGGAAGAACGCGCCGCTGTTCGGGCCGGCGAAGAAGCTGGCGATCTGCGCCCAGTCCGATTCGATCTCCGCGCCCTTCAGCAGGAAGCTCAGCTTCACGCGGCCGTAGCCTTCGGGGTCGCGCGTGTCGGCCACCTTGCCGAGCGTGACGCCGAGCGCCAGCGATTCGGGCGACAGGCTGGGCGAAGGACTCATATTCCGGTTCTCCTCAGGGTGAATTCGGTCTGGTAGCCGTCCTCGACATCGTAGGTATGGGTGCTCGAGGTGACGTAGTAGATGCCGTTGAAGCGCTGGCTCAGGCCGGTCAGCCGCACGTTGATGCCGGCCACCAGGCTGGCGTCGCCCAGCACGCTGGTGCGCCCCTCGATGAAGCCGGCCAGGTTGCGCTGGTATTGCGCGGCCGCCACCGCCTGCAGCGCCTCGGGCGAGTTGATGTTGGGGCGCTCGTAGCGCACCGCGGAATCGGGGAAGCCGTCGGCGGCCTGGTAGCCGGTCTCGGTGCCGCCCATCCGGTCCTTCGCGGTGCCGCTGGAGGCGGTGGCCGAGAGCGGCTGGTTCGAGACGATGTCGTAGCTGCTGACGGTCACCTGCTTGCCCAGCGTCGGCAGGCGCAGCGCGAGCTCGAGGTCGTCGACGTCGGCCGGGAAGTTCAGCGTGCGCACCGGGCTGCCGCCCTCGGCCGACGGCCGGAACACCAGGGTGGTGTCGTCCATCAGCAGCTCGTGGTTGATCTGCGCGCAGCGGCTCATCAGGAAGTCGTAGTCGCTCTGGTTGTTCTGCAGCACGTAGTCGTTGACGATGCCGGCGCGGCCCTGGGCGCGGATCGTCAGGCCCGCGGCGCTGGCCACCTGGGCGGCGATGTCGTTGTCGCTGGCCTGCTGGTAGGTGCGCGTACGGGTGCCGAAGCGCAGCCGGTACATGCGGTCGAAGCCGCGGATGGTGGCGCTCGAATACTGGCTGAAGTGCGGCTCGATGGCGGTGATCTCGCCATTGACGAGCTGGGTCGGCTGGTCGATGCCGAGCCAGATCGAGATCGCGTCGCCGGGGGCGAAGGCGTCGAGGTTGACGTCCTGCCAGGCGCCGGTGGGCGAGACGATGTTGAGCGTGAAGCTGAACATGGTCGGCAGGTTGATCTCGTGCTGCACGCTCACGCTGCTGATCGCCGCGGCCACCGCGCCCGACAGCGCCTGGCGGTTCTTCAGGATCCGGAAGCCGCCGGTCTGGACGTCAGACATGGGCCGCCCCGTTGAAGGATTCGCCATGCACGTCGATGATCACCAGGGTGCGGCCGATGTCCTGGCGGGTCGGGAAGTTCAGCGGATCGTCGATGCCGTTGGTCTCGGCGATCAGGCGCCACTGGCCCGGGTCGCCGAGCGTGCGCTGGGCGATCAGGTAGAGCCGGTCGTTCTCGCTCACCTGCCAGAGCCGCCGGCAGTTGAAATAACCTTGCGCGCGCAGGTCCTCGTCGGGCGTGAGCACCGATTTGAGCGTGACGCTCAGCTCGGCACGCACCGGCACGCCGGAGGACAGGAACATCGTGAACTTCTGGTCGAGCTTGCTGATCATGCCGACGAACAGCGGGCCGGCCCAGGTGAACACCACCACCGGCGGCTCGCGGCGCTGGGCGGTGCCGATGGTCGGCTGGGTCAGCGCGGCGATGCGGTTGGTCAGGCTGCGCACGTCGGTCTGCTTCTCGTAGGTGTCGAAGAACAGCGAGACCGTCAGGTCGTCGTCGTCCACGCGCTGGAACTGCACGTTCGAGCCCTGGCCCTGCAGTTGCACGGTCTTGTTCAGCGACAGCTCGGTGGGGTTGTACATGACCGGGATCTCCTCGCCGGTCTTCTGCACCACGATCTTGGCCATCTCCAGCATCAGCGGGCTCCCAGGCGATAGCGTTCGGCGCTGGCGCGGCCGGCCAGCGCGGCCTCCACGCCGCGCACCAGCGAGCGCATCAGCGCGGGCGAGCGCAGCGTGTCGGCGACGGTCGCGCGGATCTGTTCCAGGTGCTCGCGGCGATGTCTTCGGCACCCGGTGCTTGCCCACCCCCGCGTCAGCCGGGCCCCAGGGCAGAGGCGTTCGGCCTGGCGGCGGCCGGCCGGGCGGCCTCCACGGCGGGCAACCACCGGCCGCACCGGGGCGGGCGGGGGCACGGTGCGGGGGACGTCCGCGCGATCCTGTTCCGGGGCCCGCGGCCGTGGCGGGTTCCGGCGCACCACCTGGTCCTGAACGGCCCGTTGGATATGGCGGACCTCCCGCCCGCCTCGGGCGGCGTGCGGCCCCGGGCGCGGCGGTAGGCGTGGGCGATG
>NZ_VWWC01000271.1:0-5876 GCF_011753175.1 Burkholderia sp. Cy-637
GCCGCCGCCCGATTGCGGCTGCTCGCGCGCGGGCAGCCGGTGCGGGGCGCGGCGCGAGGCCAGCGAGGCGTAGTCGAAGCGGCGCTCGCGCGGCCGGTTCGGCTCGGCGGGCGCGGCGCCGGGGATGATGCGCGCATTGCGCGAGTCGATGGTGGTCATGCGGTCAGCGTCACGCGGCCCACGGGTTTGAGTTCGACGTGCTCGCCGAGCTCCTGGTACGAGTACACGGCCAGCCAGCCCAGCCGCGCCTCGATCATGCGCCGCACGTAGCGGCGGATATCCATCGAGGTCACCAGCACCACGCCCTCGCGGGGCGCCGCGCCCACGAAGGACTGGATGCGGTCGATCAGGAACGCGGCGTCGTTGGGCGGCAGCGCCAGGAAGTTGCCGGTGGGCGTCTGCTTGATGGCGGCGCGGATATGCTGCTCGGCCTGCATGTCGAACAGCACCGCCGACAGCGTGCGCTCGCCCTTGGCGGCGCGATGCGCGAGGAAGCGCGAGAGGTCGCCGCGCACGTACTCGGTCAGCATCAGCATGTCCTTTTCCTTGGCGCCCCAGGCGATCAGGCTCTCCATGATGGTGCGCACGTTGCGGATCGATACCTGCTCCTCCAGCAGCCGACGCAGCACGTCGGCGATCCGCTGCGGCGGCAGCACCTTCTGCACTTCGGCCACCAGCCCCGGCGCGTCGTGGCCGAGCTGGTCGAGGATCCACTGCACCTCCTGGATGCCGAGGAACAGCGTGGCGTGCCGGCGCATCGCCGCCACGCAGGCATGCGGGATGATCTGCTCGGCGCGCCACACCGGCATCTTGGGCGGGATGGTCTTGTCGTCGAGCCAGCGCGTGGGCGCGCCGTCGGCCACGATCGCCGGGCCGGCCTCGGTGCGCTCGGCCACCGACTGCAGCTTCTCGGCGGCCGCCGCGGCCACCTCGGGCGCGAGCAGGGCGGGATCGGGAATCAGCACCTTGCCCGCCGGCAGCGTCACGGTGAGGTGGGGCACGTCGTGCACCAGGATCTCGAAGCTGTTGGCCGGCAGCGGCGCGTGGATCCACATCGTGATGCCGGGGAAGGGCAGGCCGAGCATCTCCTGCAGGGCCGCGCGCTCGGTCTCGAAGGCGATGTCGAGGGTCGGCAGCGAGAGCCGCGCGGCCAGGTCCGGGGCGATGCGCACGCCCACCGCGCAGGCGAACTGCGGCGCGCGCGGCAGGATCGGCGGCACTTCCGTCTTGGCGCCCGAGCGCTGCATCGAGGCCAGCGTCTCGGCGCCGCCGTGCTCGCTGTCGCGCGAGGACGCGGGCTTCTTCGCCAGCTTGTAGCCGGCGAAGGACAGCAGGCCGGCCAGCAGCACGAACAGCAGCGAGGGGAAGCCCGGCACGATCGCGAAGCCCAGCAGCAGCACCGCGGCGAAGAACAGCGCGCGGCTGCTGGAGCCGAGCTGGTGGCCGATCTCGTCGCCCAGCGAGCGCTGCTTGGTCTGGCGCTCGTCGGCCACCCGCGTGATCATCACGCCGGCGGCCACCGACAGCAGCAGCGAGGGGATCTGCGAGACCATCGCGTCGCCCACCGACAGCACCGAGAAGCGGTTGGCCGCGTCGCCGGCCGACATGCCGTGGTAGGCCACGCCCACCGCGATGCCGGCCAGGATGTTGATCAGCGTGATGATCAGGCCGGCGATCGCATCGCCCTTCACGAACTTCATCGCGCCGTCCATGCCGCCGTGCAGCTGGCTCTCCACCGCCAGCGTGGCGCGCTTGCGCTTGGCTTCCTCGGGCGTGAGCAGGTTGGCGCGCAGGTCGGCGTCGATGCTCATCTGCTTGCCGGGCAGCGCGTCCAGCGTGAAGCGCGCGCCCACCTCGGCCACCCGCTCCGAGCCCTTGGCGATCACGATGAACTGCACCGTGGTGATGATCGCGAACACCACCAGGCCCACCACCAGGTTGCCGCCCACCACCAGCTTGCCGAAGCTCTCGATGATGGTGCCGGCCTCGGCGTGCAGCAGGATCGACTTGGTGGAGGCGATGTTCAGCGAGAGCCGGAACAGCGTGGTGAACAGCAGCAGCGAGGGGAAGGCCGACAGCGCCGAGATGTCGGGCACGTACATGGTGATCATCAGCAGCGTCACGCTGATGGTGATGTTCAGGGCCAGCAGCCCGTCGATCATCAGCGGCGGCAGCGGCAGGATCATCAGCGAGATGATCGCCACCACCAGCGCGACGATCCCGATTTCGCCGCCGGCGGGGAGTTTCATGGACTTCAGCATCGTGGCTCCGGGTCGGCGCTCAGTGGATCTGCTGCGCCTGGTGCTGCTGTTGCGCCTCGCGGCTCGCGCCGATCGAGTCCACCCAGCGCAGGATCGCGGCGATGGTCTCGAACAGCACCTCGGGAATCGGCTCGTCGACGCCGACCTTGTAGAGCGCGCGCGCCACCGGCGGGTTGCCGACGATCGGCACCTCGGCCTCGGCGGCGGCGCGCCGGATCGCGGCGGCGGCCTCGTCCATGCCCTTGGCGATCACCACCGGCAGCGGGTGCTCGTCGGGCGCGTAGCGCAGCGCCACCGCGTAGTGGGTGGGGTTGACCACCACCACGTTGGCGCGCGCCATGCGCGGCGGCGGGGAGTTGGCCATCTCGCGCGCGATGCGCTTGCGCTCGCCCTTGATCATCGGGTCGCCCTCGTCGTTCTTGTGCTCGCGCTTGACCTCGTCCTTCGACATCTTCATCTGCTTCATGAACAGCATCTTCTGCAGCTTGACGTCGGCGGCACCCACCACCACGAAGATCACCGCGGCGATCATCATCAGCTTGATCAGGATCCCCCAGTACATCGCCGAGAGCTCCGCCAGCGGCTGGTAGATCGAGCCCGACACCAGCGGGAACAGGCCGCGGATCACCACCCACATCACGGCGAAGATCAGCGCCGCCTTGACGATCATCTTGGCGGTCTCGATCACGGTCTTGATCGAGAAGATCTTCTTGAGGCCTTCGCCGGGGTTCAGCGAATTGAGGTTGGGCATCACCGGCTTCAAGGCGATCTGCAGGCCGACCTGCATCGCCGAGCCCATCAGCCCGGCCATCGCGGCGGCCAGCGCGAGCGGCACCACCGCCAGCAGCGCGATGCCGCCGAAGCGGTAGAGCCGGTCGAACATGTCGGGAATGCTGTGCTCGGTGGTGACGAAGTCGAGCGCGCTCACCACCAGCTGGCGCATCGAGTCGCGCAGGTGGGCGCCGGCGGCCATCACGAAGCCGATCGCCACCGTCATCGAGATCGCGTCCGCCAGGTCCGAGCTCTTCGACACCTGGCCGTCCTTGCGGGCGTCGCGCAGTTTCTTGTCGGTGGGCTCTTCGGTTTTTTCGTCGCTCATCGCTCGCTCGTCGCGTGGTCCGGGGTGGGGTGCTCACGCAGGCGCTCGCCGGGGAGGGCGGGCAGGGGTTGGCGGGCAGGCCCGGCGCGGGAGCGCGCAGCGAGCCGGTCGGACGAAGATAGCCGCGCGCCGCCCCGCGCTTTCTGTCCGACGCGAATCGGGCGCTGCGCATGCGAAGTTGGGGCGGCGAGCAAGGTGGATGCGCAGCGATGGGGCCCCGGGAAACGCCGGCCGCGGCCCCGCGAGACGCCTGGAATGCGGCGCGGGACACGGTTTTTCGGCCGGGCTGCCGGCGCTCGGGCGAACCCTGGCGTGCGCGCCGGCCCGGCGCGCCCCGGCTTCGCGGCCCGCGGCGGCGGGAGGGTCCGAGCCGCGTTCGCGCGCCTTCGCTTTCGGCGCGCTGGCTTCGCATCGCCGATCTCGCGGCCCCCGGCCGGTTGCTAAGGTTCCGTCGTGCGTCCGATCGACCCCGACCGTGGCGCGAAGATATCCGCCAGGAGAATGCGCGATGACCAAGGCCACACCCGATTACCTGAACTGCCGCCCGGAGATCGTCGGAGGACTGATCGAGACGGCCTCCGATGCGCTGCTGCAGACCTTCCCGAAGGTGTCGGTGGACCCCTACGACATCGAGCTGATGCTCGACGCGCTGCGCGTGCTGCGTCCGAAGGTGCCCGAGATCCAGATGCTGGACGGCATCCTGCACATGGTCCGCAACCATTGGGACGACGCGATCCTGGTGCTGCGCGAGGTCAGCGAGAGCGCGCCGCGCTTCGCCTATGCCAAGGCGCTGCTGGCCTTCTGCCTGTCCACCAAGGGCGACGGCGACTGGAAGCTGATCGCCAACGAGGTGCTCGAGAACAACCCGACGCGCGATACGCTGGCCCTCGTCAAGGCCCTGCATGCGCGCGAGGAGCTGGTCAGCGCCGTGAACGCGAGCCGCAACGGCGGCGCCTTCGTGCCGCCCGCCTCGATCGAGGAGTTGAACGAGGAACTGGCCAGCCGCGGCGACAAGCCCGATGTGCCCACCGCGCCGGTGCCGCCGGCCGCCGGCCTCGAATCCCTGCCGTTCGGCGTCGCGCTGCGCGCGTGAACGTCGTCCGCCCGCTCGACGAAGCCTGACGAGGAGCCCGACGATGACTGCGATCGACCATTCCGCGGCGCTGCGCGCCTCGCTCGAAGCCTTGTCCAAGCCGGAAGCCGCGGCGGGCGGCGGTACCTCGCCCGCGGCCGCCGACAAGTTCAAGGCGATGATGGAGAAGCCCTCGATGGCGCCGCCGCACGCGGCCCAGAGCCCGTCGATGGAAGTCGCCTCGAAGCTGGTGGCGGCGCAGGATGCCGAGCTGCAGCGCAGCGTCACCGACGCCGCCGAGTTCATGCAGCGCGCGCCCGAGATGAACCTCAACGAGCTCAATGCCGGCTCGATCCGCCTGACCTACGAACTCGCCGCCACCCAGCTCGACATGGAAGCGAAGATGGGCGTGGTGAACTCGTCGAAGTCGTCGATCGAAACGCTGATGAAGAACCAGTGACACGCGGCGCTCCACGGCGCCGCGCGGTCCGCCGCGAGACTTACCCCATGTCACAGACCCGGTCCGGATGGCGGCGCGCATCCGTCGTCGGCGCCTTCGCGCTCTGCGCGCTGCTCGCCGGCTGCAAGAAGGAACTATACGGAAACCTGTCCGAGCAGGACGTCAACGAGATGGTCGTGGCGCTGCTCGAGAACGGTGTGGACGCCGCCAAGGAAACGCCCGACGGCGGCAAGACCTGGACGCTCGAGGTGGACGGCGACCAGATGGTGCGCGCCATGGAGGCGCTGCGCTCGCGCGGCCTGCCCAAGAGCCGCTTCGACAACCTCGGTGACCTGTTCAAGAAGGACGGCCTGGTATCCACGCCGACCGAGGAACGCGTGCGCTTCATCTACGGCATGTCGCAGGAGCTGTCGTCCACGCTGTCGAAGATCGACGGCGTGCTGGTGGCGCGCGTGCAGATCGTGCTGCCCAACAACGACCCGCTGGCGCAGACCATCAAGCCCTCCTCGGCGGCCGTGTTCATCAAGTACCGCCCGAATTCCGACGTCGGCGCGCTGGTGCCGCAGATCAAGACGCTGGTGATGCACAGCGTCGAGGGCCTCACCTACGACCAGGTCAGCGTGACCGCCGTGCCGGCCGATCCGTCCGACCTGGCGCGCCAGCCGCTGCCGCCGGCGAGCAACGGCGCGCCGCTGGTGTGGATCGTCAGCGGCATCGCCGGGGTGGTGCTGATCGTGGCCGCCGCCTTGCTGGTGGTGCTGCGCCGCAAGCTGCCGCATGGCGCCGACGGTGCGCCCGAGGCGGCTGGCGACAGCGCCGGCGGCCTGCGCGGCAAGCTCGGCGCGCTGACGGCTCGGCTGCGGCCGCGTCCGGCCAACTGAACGCCGGCCCGCACGCATGGCGTCTGCCCAGTTCTATCCCCCGCAACGCGTCGCCGCGGCGCTGAACGGCTATCGCGACAACCTCGATAGCGCGGCGCTGTGG
>NZ_VWWC01000026.1:0-61232 GCF_011753175.1 Burkholderia sp. Cy-637
TCGGCGCCGGCCGCCACCGTGGCGGCCGCGCGCGGCATCCTGCCGGCCTCGGTGCTGGCCGGCCTGCAGCGCGCCCACGTGCCGGCCTCCAGCATCAGCGTGGTGGTCGAGAAGATCGGCGCGCGCGCGCCGGCGGTGGCCTGGAACGCCGAGCGGCCGATGCTGCCGGCCTCCACCATGAAGCTGGTCACCACCTACTCGGGCCTGTCGCTGCTGGGGGCCGACTACCGCTACCGGACCAGCGCCTATGCCGACGGCACGCTCGATCCGTCCGGCACGCTGCACGGCAACCTCTACATCAAGGGCACCGGCGACCCGAAGCTGGTGCCCGAGGAATTGATCGACCTGGTCAACCGGATCCGGCGCGCCGGCATCGTCAACGTGGACGGCTCGCTGGTGCTCGACAAGAGCTTCTTCGCCAGCGCCACGCGCGACCTGCCCGCCTTCGACGACGAGACCCAGGCGCCCTACAACGTCGGCCCCGACCCGCTGCTCTACGCCTTCAAGTCGCTGTCCTTCACGGTCACGCCGACCGACAGCGGCAACGTCGCGATCGACGTGCTGCCGCCGCTGGCCAACCTGAGCATCGACAACCAGGTAAGCGAGGCCGGCGGCTCCTGCGCGATGGCCTCGGCGGCGGCGCGCCCGCGCCTGTCGACCGACGCCGGCGGCATGCTGACGGCCAGCTTCGTGGGCCGCTTCCCGCCGCAATGCGGGCCGGTCACCAGCAACATCGCCGTGCTCGATCATTCGCAGTTCTTCTCGCAGGGCTTCCTGGCGCTGTGGCGCTCGACGGGCGGCAGCTTCGCGGGACCGATCGTCGAGGGCAAGGTGCCGACCACCGCGCGCCCGGTCGCGACCCATCACGGCCCGGTGCTGTCGAGCATCGTCTACGACATCAACAAGAACAGCAACAACGTGATGGCGCGCAACCTGTTCCTGTCGCTCGGCGCGATCGTCGGCAAGCCGCCGGCCACGCCCGAGCAATCCGCGCAGGTGATCCAGTCCTTCCTCCACAAGAGCGGGATCGCCGCGCCCGAGCTGCAGCTCGACAACGGCTCGGGCCTGTCGCGCGACGAGCACGTCAGCGCGCGCACGCTCGCCGCGCTGCTGCAGGCCGCCAATGCCAGCCCGGTGGCCCAGCCCTTCGTCGAATCGCTGCCGATCGTCGGGGTGGACGGCACCATGGCGCGGCGCCTGACCAACCAGCCCGTGCTCGGCAATGCCCACATCAAGACCGGCACGCTGCGCGACGTGCGCGCCATCGCCGGCTACGTGGCCTCGGCCGACGGCAACAGCTACGTGGTGGTCAGCTTCATCAACGATCCGCGCGCGAGCGCGGCGCGCGCCGCGCACGACGCGCTGCTCGAATGGGTCTACTCGGGCCCGGGGCAAGCCGCCGAGTAAGCCGCCGAATAAGCCTGCCCGCCAAGCCGCCCTTGCGGGCCGCTCCCGCAAGCCGCGGCTAATCCGGGCGGGGCGGCCCAGGCGGCCCCCCGCACCGCACCGCCCGAGCCCGGCCCGGCGGGGCTTGCGGGCAAACCCTCCCCCGAACACTCCCTCTACTGAACTTGTCGCGCCGGGCGCGGCGATTGCGTACTCTTTTCCTCTCCATCCCACCCGGCCGGACCGTGACGAGCCGGGGCGATGGCCGACCAGACTCGAAAGGGGGAGACGCCCATGCAATTCAATGTCGAATTGCTGCTGCTCGCGCTGGCGCCCGTGTTCCTGCTCTGCATCGGTTGGGAAGCGTGGCACCTGGCCCGCACGCGACCGAACGATCACATCTACGCCTGGCGCGACACGCTCTGCAACGCCGCGCTCGCGCTGATGCACCAGGGCGCCGACAAGCTCGCCTGGCTGGTGGTGATCCCGATCTACGCATTCTGTTACGCGCACTACCGGCTGCTGGACTGGCAGGCCGGCTGGCTTTCCTTCGCGGTCCTGTTCATCGCGCAGGACCTGCTCTACTACGTGTTCCACCGCGCCAGCCACCGGGTGCGCTGGCTGTGGGCCGCGCACGTGGTGCATCACTCGTCCGAGCGCCTGAACTTCTCGACCGCGTTCCGCCAGAGCCTGATGTACCCGATCGCCGGCATGTGGCTGTTCTGGCTGCCGCTGGCCTTCCTGGGCTTCCCGCCGCAGCAGATCGTCGGCATCGTGCTGATCAACCTGGCCTTCCAGTTCTTCGTCCACACCCAGGCGATCCCCAAGCTCGGCTGGCTCGAGACCTTCCTCAACACGCCCTCGATCCATCGCTCGCACCACGCGCGCAACCCGCGCTACATCGACCGCAACTACGCCGGCGTGCTGGTGATCTGGGACCGCCTGTTCGGCAGCTACGTCGAGGAGGATCCGCGCGATCCGCCCGTCTACGGCATCGTCGAGCCGCTGAATTCGAACAACCCGCTGGTCGCGACCTTCCACGAATGGCGCTCGATGGCGACCGACGCGATCCGCGTCGACGGCCCGCGCAACAAGTGGCGCGCGATTTTCGGGCCGCCCGAGTGGGCAAGCGCTTATCATGCGCAGGTTACCGGCACGTTGCGACCCGCGACGGCCGCGGCCCGAAGGGGGCCGGACGACATGGGGCGACCTGCCGCCGTGCCGCCGGACATCGGGCACCACGCGTCCGACGACGCATAAACAAACTGGCCATATCTACGAGGAGATGCATGCATGAAGCCGAACCACACCGCCACGCCCCGCCTGCCGAGCCGTCTGAAGCGCAGCGCGCAGCTCGCGATCGCGAGCGCGGCGTTCGCGCTGCTCGCCGCCTGCGGCGGCGGTGACGACAACGCCGCGCCCGCCGCCCCGCCGGCCGGCGTGCAGAAGCAGATCGTCTCGTTCGGCGACAGCCTGTCCGATGCTGGCACCTATTCGCCGCAGATCCTGCTCGGCTTCGGCGGCGGGCGCTTCACCACCAATCCGGGCGAGGTCTGGACCCAGAAGGTGGCCGAATACTTCGGCGACACGCTCAAGCCCGCCTACGAAGGCGGCTTCGGGGTTCCGCTGCAGGCCACCGGCGGCCTGGGCTACGCCCAGGGCGGCTCACGCGTGACGCTGCAGCCGGGCCTCGGCCACGCCGACGCCTCGGTACCGAACGCCGATTTCGCCCAGGCCACCACCACGCCGATCTCCACCCAGGTGCAGCAGTACCTGCAAGCGCACGGCAGCTTCAACGCCAACCAGATCGTGCTGGTCAACGGCGGCGCCAACGACATCCTGTTCCAGGCGCAGGTCGCGGCCGCTGCCGGCAACACCCAGGCCGCCCAGCTCGCGGCGGCGCAGGCGGTCGGCCTGGCGGCCCAGCAATTCGGCCAGATCATCGCGCAGATCGCCAACTCCGGCGCCAGCCACGTGTTCGTCGCCAACATGCCCGACATCGGCACCACGCCGCTGGCGGTGGCCGGCGGCGCCGCCACCCAGGCCGCGCTGACCCAGCTCTCGGGCCTGTTCAACCAGACGCTGAACGCCACGCTCGCCGCGCTGCAGGTCGACACCAGCAAGGTCAAGGTGATGGACGTATTCACCTGGCAGGACGGCATCGGCGCGAACTTCCAGGCCAACGGCTTCACGGTCGGCAATACCGGCACGGCCTGCAACCTGACCGCCATGGCCGCGGCCGCCGCGAAGGCCGGGGTGGCCGATCCGAGCGGCTTCGCCTCCTCGCTGTTCTGCTCGCCGCAGACCTACACGGTGGCCAACGCCGACCAGACCTACATGTTCGCCGACACGGTGCACCCGACCACGCGCCTGCATGCGCTGGTCGCGCAGTTCGTCGAGCAGCAGATCGCGGCGGCCGGCGTCACCAAGTAAGGCCAGCCCGCCCCGGCCGCCCGCTCGCTGCATGCGGGCGGCCCGGCAGCGGAAACAGAACGCCCGGCGCGCGATGCGCCGGGCGTTTTTCCTTGATACGCCGCAATCACGCCGCCGGCCGGCGGAAGCGATCCAGGTTCTCGCGCAGCCAGTCCGTCAGCGAACGCGGCGGACGTCCCGTCAGCTCCTCCACCGTGCGCGTGGTTTCGCCGATGCCCGAGGCGCGCATCAGCCGGTCGAGCCCGACCAGCAGGTCCGCGACGAAGGGCGGCAGGCCGCCGGCCAGCAGCAGCGCGTGCTGCTCGGCCAGCGAGCGCTGCGCATAGACGACCGGGCGATCGAGCAGGCCGGAGAGCTCTCGCGCGATCTCGTCGACGGTCCAGGCCCGCGGCCCGGTCAGGTGATAGGCGAGCTGCGATTCCCCGTCGACTTCCTCGAACAGCGCCGCGCGCGCGGCCGCGGCCACGTCGCGGGTATCGATGAAATTGGTGCGCCCGCTGCCCACCGCGCCGCCCCACTCGCCCGCCGCCACCAGCGGGCCGGCGCGCAGCAGCAGCGAGGTGAAGGCGGACGGCCGCAGCACTGTCGAGGCGATCGGCTGGCGCGCCAGATGCGCCTCGATCGGCATGTGCCAGGCCATCGGATACAGGCGCGTGGCCGGCCCCATCGCCGAGAGCTTCACCACATGGCGCACGCCGGCCGCCACCGCGGCGTCGATCAGCGCGATCTCGTTGGCGACCTGGTTCGGCGAGCTGCCCTGCGCGACGAACAGGCGCTCGACGCCCTGCAAGGTCGCGGACAGGCTGGCCGGTCGCTCGAAATCGACGCCCACGGCACGCACGCCGGCCGGCAGCACGGCGGCTTCGGGACGGCGCGTGAGCGCGAGCAGCTCGACCGGATCCTCGGCCAGCAGGCGCGTCAGCTCGGCGCCGACGCGCCCGGTGGCGCCGGCGATGGCGAAGGTCGGCCGGGCAGCGCCGGAATCGGAACGGATGGACATGACGACTCCTTTCTAAACGATGGGGGAAAGGATCGATCCGGGATCTCGCACATCAGTCGCCGGAACGATCGTTCCACAAATCATGGAATGATCGTTCCGGCGTGTCAAGCATGGAATCGCCGAACCGCGCCAGGCCGCACGCGGGCGTCCGCGAAGGCGGCGGTGGATCGAGCAGGAAGGAATCGGCGCGGCGGCTCGAAGCGAGCCGCATCCGCGCGACGCGGGGAAGAGACGGGAGACCTGCCGGCGCGGCGGGCGAAACCCGCGCGCAACGGCAGCAGCGAGACGAGGCGCTGGCGCGCCCCGAGGCGGAAACTCAGTGCGCCTCGTCGGCGCCCTGCTCGAATGCCGCGGCGGCACGCCCGAGCCGGTCGTTGACGGCGACCCATTCGGCCGTATCCGGCAACTGCTCGATCAGGATGCGCGCGACCTGCGCCCGATCGAGCGCGCGCAGCAGGCTGTACAACTCGCGCGCATAGGCCTGGGGATCCTCGGGCGCGGCGACGAAGTGCACGCCGATCGCGGTGGACCAATCGCGCGCGCTCGAGGCCCGCGCGACCAGCGCGACCGGCTCGCCCGCCTCGGCGGCCGCATCGAGCAGCAGCTCCAGGCGATCGAACGGCAGCAGCGCCAGCGGCGTGCGCGGCGCGTAATGCGCCTTCAGCGTGCCGGAGGCGCGCGGCGCCGTGGCGTCGCTGCCGTCGGGCAGGCGCGGCACGGTGCCGAGCACGGCGGCGATCTGCTGCGGCGTGATATGTCCGGGCCGCAGCAGCGCCGGAAAACCGCGCGACAGGTCGAGAATCGTCGACTCGATGCCGACCTCGGCCGCGCCGCCGTCGAGCACGTGCACGCTGTCGCCGAACTCCTCGCGCACATGCTGCGCGGTGGTCGGGCTGACATGGCCGAAGCGGTTCGCCGAGGGGCCGGCCACGCCGCCGTGGCCGCCGCGCAGCGCGCCGAAGGCGGCCAGCAGGCGCTGCGCGACCGGATGCGAGGGACAGCGCAGCGCCACCGAATCCTGGCCGCCGCTGACCGCGTCGGGGATATGCGCGGCGCGTTTGAGGATCAGCGTGAGCGGCCCCGGCCAGAACGCGTCGATCAGCTTTTGCGCGTCGGCGGGCAGCGATTCGACCCAGTAGCCCGGATCGCCGCCGGGCGGCAGGTGCACGATCACCGGATGATTCGAGGGCCGGCCCTTGGCCGCGTAGATCCGCGCCACCGCCTCGGGGCTCTCGGCATCGGCGCCGAGCCCATAAACGGTTTCGGTCGGGAACGCGACCAGTTGGCCGGCCGCGAGCTTGGCGGCGGCTTCCTCGATCGCGCCGTCGGGCGGCATCGGCCAGGCGGCGGTCGAACGGAGGTCCGGGCTCATGATGGCGGGCTCCTCAGTCGAGCGGGATGCGCAGCAGGCTCGCGCAAGCCTGCGCGGCCTCGAGCGCCTCGTCGAGCGTGGCGGCCGTGAAGTTCACATGGCCCATCTTGCGGCCCACGCGCGCTTCTTCCTTGCCGTACAGGTGCAGATGGGCGGCCGGCATCGCGGCCACCTGGTCCCAGGGCGGCGTGACCGGCTCGCTCTCGCCCGCGGCATCGGCGAACCAGATATCGCCGAGCACGTTGAGCATGACGGCCGGCGAATGCTGGCGCGGGTTGCCCAGCGGCAGCCGCGCCATGGCGCGCACCTGCTGCTCGAACTGGCTGGCCGAGCAGGCATCGACGGTGTAATGCCCCGAGTTGTGCGGGCGCGGCGCCATCTCGTTGGCGACCATCGAGCCGTCCTCGAGGATGAAGAACTCCACGCACAGCACGCCCACGTAGTCGAGCGAATCGGCGATGCGCACCGCCGCCTGCCGGGCCGCGGCCGCGAGCGCGGCATCGGCGGCCGGCGCCGGCACCACGGTGAGCGACAGGATGCCGTGATGATGGGTGTTCTGCGCGAGCGGGAACACGGCCGAGCGGCCGTCGGCGCCGCGCGCGATCAGCGCCGACACCTCGTACTTGAGCGGCAGGCGTTTTTCCAGCACGCAGGGCACGCCGCGCAGCGAGGCGAACGCGGCGCGTGCCTCGGCGGCGTTCGCCACGCGCACCTGGCCCTTGCCGTCGTAGCCCATGCGCGCCGTCTTGAGGATGCCGGGCAGCACCGCGTCCAGCTCGGCGTCGGCCAGCGCGGCGAGCGCCTCGGCCGATTCGATCACCACGTGCGGCGCGACCGGCACGCCCGAGGCGGCGATGAAGCGCTTCTCCGCGATCCGGTCCTGCGCGATCGCCACGCAGCGGCCGGCCGGCGCGACGAAGGTGCTGCGGGCCAGGAAATCGAGGCTGGCGGCCGGCACGTTCTCGAATTCGGTCGACACCGCCTCGCAGAGCCCGGCGAGCTCGGCCAGCGCCGCCTCGTCGTCGTAGGCGGCGCGCAGGTGGCGATCGGCCACCGCGCCGGCGGGGCTGCTCGCGTCGGGGTCGAGCACGGCGACGCGATAGCCCATCGATTGGGCCGCGAAGCAGAACATGCGGCCGAGCTGGCCGCCGCCGACCATGCCGAGCCAGGCGCCGGGCAGGATCGGTGAAACCGGAGTGGAGTGTGCAGTCATGTCAGTGATCGGTCGCGGCGGGCATCGTGGGGTTCGCTGCCCGCCGCCGGGGTGATGCCGGAAAGACTTCGGGGCCGCGCCGCTTACAGCGGCGGCAGCACCATCGCGTGCGCGGCTTCGTTCTGGCGCACGCGGAACGCGGCGAGGCGGTTCGCGTAGTCGGTCGAGGTGCCGGCCAGCAGCGAGACCGCGAACAGGCCCGCGTTGGCCGCGCCGGCCTCGCCGATCGCGAAGGTCGCCACCGGCACGCCCTTGGGCATCTGCACGATCGAGTGCAGCGAATCGACGCCCTTCAGGTACTTGCTGGCGACCGGCACGCCCAGCACCGGCACGGTGGTCTTGGCGGCCAGCATGCCCGGCAGGTGGGCGGCACCGCCCGCGCCGGCGATGATCGCGCGCAGGCCGCGCTCGCGCGCCTTCTCCGCGTAGTCGAACATCTCGTCGGGCATGCGGTGCGCGGACACGACCTTGGCCTCGTAGGGCACGTCGAATTCCTGCAGGATCGCGACGGCATGCTTCATCACGTCCCAATCGGAACTGGAACCCATCAGCACGCCGATCAGGGGCGCGCTGTGCGTGTGGGCGGTCTGGACTTCACTCATCGTGGGACGTTTCCTTCGTTATCGACGAACGGCGCTCGCGGCGCGCTCAGGCCAGCGTCTGGCCGGTGATGCGCTCGAGCGCTTCCTGGTACTTGGCGCTGGTGCGGGCGACCACCTCGTCGGGCAGCTTCGGCGCGGGCGGTTCCTTCTTCCAGTCCTGCGTCTCGAGCCAGTCGCGCACGAACTGCTTGTCGAAGGACGGCGGGTTGGTGCCGACCTGGTATTCGTCGGCCGGCCAGAAGCGCGAGGAATCGGCGGTCAGCGCCTCGTCCATCAGGTACAGCTTGCCGTGCTCGTCGAGGCCGAACTCGAACTTGGTGTCGGCGATGATGATGCCGCGCGTGGCGGCGTAGTCGGCCGCTTCCTTGTACAGGCGAATCGAGATGTCGCGGATGGTGGCGCTCAGCTCGGTGCCGATGCGGCGCTCGCATTCCTCGTAGCTGATGTTCTCGTCGTGGTGGCCCATCTCGGCCTTGGCGGCCGGCGTGAAGATCGGCTCGGGCAGCTTCTGCGCATTCTGCAGGCCCGCCGGCAGCTCGACGCCGCACACCGCGCCGCTCGCCTGGTAGTCCTTCCAGCCGCTGCCGGCCAGGTAGCCGCGCACCACCGCCTCGACCAGGATCGGCTCCAGGCGCTTGACCACCACGCCGCGGCCGGCCACCTGCTCGACCTCGTCGGCCGCCACCACCGATTCCGGGGCGTCGCCCGTCAGGTGGTTCGGGACGATGTGCGAGAGCTTGTCGAACCAGAAATTGGCCATCTGGTTCAGCACGCGACCCTTGTTCGGAATCGGCTCGCCCATGATCACGTCGAACGCCGACAGACGGTCGGTGGTGACGATCAGCAGCTTGTCGGTGCCGACCGCGTAGTTGTCGCGGACCTTGCCGCGACCGAGGAGCGGCAGCGAACGGAGCGTGGATTCGTAAAGGGTAGACATCGTCGTTTCGCAGAAAATGGGGCCAAACAAAAAGGGAAACGCCGTTCCCCGTCGACAGGCGGGAACGGCGGCTGGACTTCCGGCCGGCACCGCCCGGAACCACCGGGCGGCAAACCGATATGTTAGCGCACGAGCTGGGCGAGTTCGCCGGCCTTGTAGCGCTCGGCGATCTTGTCGAGCGAAACTGGCTTGATCTTGCCGGCCTGGCCTTCGCAGCCGAAGGCCTGGTAGCGGGCGATACACACCTTCTTGGCGGCTTCGCGCGCGGGCTTCAGGTAGTCGCGCGGATCGAACTTCGACGGGTTCTCGAACAGGTAGCGACGGATCGCGCCGGTGATCGCCAGGCGCAGGTCGGTGTCGATGTTGATCTTGCGCACGCCGTGCTTGATGCCTTCCTGGATCTCCTCGACCGGCACGCCGTAGGTTTCCTTCATGTCGCCGCCGAATTCGCGGATTTCCGCCAGCAGTTCCTGCGGCACCGACGACGAACCGTGCATCACCAGGTGCGTGTTCGGGATGCGCGCGTGGATTTCCTTGATGCGCTCGATCGACAGGATGTCGCCGGTGGGCTTCTTGGAGAACTTGTAGGCGCCGTGCGAGGTGCCGATCGCGATCGCCAGCGCGTCGCACTGGGTCTGCTTGACGAAGTCGGCGGCCTGCTCCGGATCGGTCAGCAGTTGCTCTCGCGTCATGGTGCCTTCGGCGCCGTGGCCGTCTTCCTTGTCGCCCTTCATGGTCTCGAGCGAACCGAGCACGCCCAGTTCGGCCTCGACCGTCACGCCGATCGAGTGCGCCATCTCGACGACCTTGCGCGACACCTCGACGTTGTACTCGTAGGAGGCGACCGTCTTGCCGTCGGCCTGCAGCGAGCCGTCCATCATCACGCTGGTGAAGCCGCTGCGGATCGCCGCCAGGCAGACCGCCGGCGACTGGCCGTGATCCTGGTGCATCACCACCGGGATATGCGGGTAGGACTCGACCGCCGATTCGATCAGGTGGCGCAGGAAGGCTTCGCCGGCGTACTTCCGGGCGCCGGCCGAGGCCTGCATGATCACCGGCGCGTTGACCTCGTCGGCCGCCGCCATGATCGCCTGCACCTGCTCCAGGTTGTTCACGTTGAATGCCGGCAGGCCATAACCGTGTTCCGCTGCGTGGTCCAGCAGTTGACGCATTGATACGAGAGGCATTGTGGTACTCCATGAATGAAAACCGGTGCGCCCTGGTTGGCGGCGGCGGCCTGTCCCGGGCGAATTCACGGGGCGGCGCCTGCGGCCGAGCGTCGAGTGGGCGACATTTTATCGCGAAGCGCCCTGCGTTTAGTTCCGTTTCCGGGCGGATTCCGCAATTTGTTACGACTTCCGTTTCATGTACCACGAAAAAATGCAAAAAAAAGCCGCGCGGGGGCATCGAGCCCGCCGCGCGGCATTTCCCGTGCCCGGCCAGCCGGGCATTCATACAGGGTCAGGGACGAATCAGAAGCTCTCGCCGACCCGCACGATCTTCAGCGTGTTGGTGCCGCCGGCCTGCCCCATCGGCTCGCCGACGGTCAGCACCACCATGTCGCCGCGCACCACGTAACCCTGGCGGATCACGATCTCCACGGCGGCCTGCATGGCCGAGTCGCGATCGCTGTTGAAGTCGACGTGCAGCGGCGTGACGTTGCGGAACAGCGCCATCGCGCGCTCGCTGCCGACCCGCGGCGTGAGCGCGAAGATCGGCACGTGGGTGATGTGGCGCGACATCCACAGCGCCGTCGAACCCGATTCGGTCAGCGCGATGATCGCCTTGGCGCCCAGGTGGTGGGCCGTGAACAGCGCACCCATCGCGATCGACTGGTCGATGCGGGTGAAGGTGCGGTCGAGGAAATCCTTGTCGAGCTCGACGGTTTCCGACTTCTCGGCCTCGACGCAGATCGCGGCCATGGTCTCGATGGTCACCACCGGGTACTTGCCGGCGGCCGATTCGGCCGACAGCATCACCGCGTCGGTGCCGTCCAGCACGGCATTGGCCACGTCCGAGACCTCGGCGCGAGTGGGCACCGGCGCGTGGATCATCGACTCCATCATCTGGGTGGCGGTGATCACCAGCTTGTTCGACTCGCGCGCCATGCGGATCATGCGCTTCTGCAGCGCCGGCACGGCCGCGTTGCCGACTTCCACGGCCAGGTCGCCGCGCGCCACCATGATGCCGTCCGAGGCGTCGAGGATGTCCTGCAGCGCGGGAATCGCCTCGGCACGCTCGATCTTGGCGATCATCTTCGGCTTGATGCCGTACGGGGCGCCCGCGATGTTGGCGAGCTGGCGCGCCATTTCCATGTCGGTGGCGTTCTTCGGGAAGGACACGGCCACCATGTCCGCGCCCAGCGACATGGCGGTGCGGATGTCCTCCATGTCCTTGGCGGTCAGCGCCGGCGCCGACAGCCCGCCGCCCTGGCGGTTGATGCCCTTGTTGTTCGACAGCTCGCCGCCCACCTTGACGATGGTGTGGATCTCGTCGCCGAGCACGCGCTCGACGGTCAGCACGATCAGGCCGTCGTTGAGCAGCAGCACGTCGCCGGTCTTCAGGTCGCGCGGCAGGTCCTTGTAGTCGAGGCCGACGCGCTGGTCGTTGCCGAGCTCGCAGGTGGCGTCGAGGATGAAGGGCTGGCCCGGGTTCAGCGTGGTCTTGCCTTCCTCGAACTTGCCGACGCGGATCTTCGGACCCTGCAGGTCGGCCATGATCGCGATCTCGCGGCCGACCTTGCGCGCGGCCTCGCGCACCATCTCGGCGCGCTGGCGGTGATCGTCGGCCGTGCCGTGCGAAAAGTTGAGACGCACGACGTCGAGGCCGGCCTGGATCATCTGCAGCAGAATCTCGGGCGAACTGGAAGCCGGGCCGATCGTGGCGACTATCTTGGTGGCGCGAAGCATGAAACTCCTCTTGATGGTCTGGGTGGATGCGCTGGAGATACTGCTGCGAGAGCCGGAGCCGCCGGGCCCAGCGGCCGGTGCTCCGGTATGGGCGCCGGCTTCGTCGGCCGGCGTCGCTTTGTTCTGCATGTCCTTTTCCATCGCGGCCGGGCGGCCGGCCCCGGGGCCTTGCCGCCCGCCGGCGTGGGAGCCGGGGCGTGCCCGCGCCGCCCCGCCCGCCTGCCGGCGCGTCTTCGCGCGACCGTGCGCCGCCATCAGGCCGCGCGCGTTTCCAGCACTTCCACCGCCGGCAGCGTCTTCCCTTCCAGGAACTCGAGGAAGGCGCCGCCGCCCGTCGAGATGTAGCTGACCTTGTCGTGGATGCCGTACTTGGCGATGGCCGCCAGGGTGTCGCCGCCGCCCGCGATCGAGAACGCGGGGGAGTTGGCGATCGCCTCGGCGAGCGTCTTGGTGCCGTTGCCGAACTGGTCGAACTCGAACACGCCCACCGGGCCGTTCCAGACCACCGTGCCGGCCTTCTCGAGCTGGCCGGCCAGCGCGCGCGCCGTGTCCGGGCCGATGTCGAGGATCAGGTCGTCGGCCTCGATCTCGTTGACCTTCTTGACGGTGGCCTTCGCGGTGGGCGCGAATTCCTTGGCCGTCACCACGTCCGAGGGGATCGGCACCGAGGCGCCGCGCTCGCGCGCCGCGTCGATGATGGCCTTGGCCTCGGCCACCAGGTCCGGCTCGGCCAGCGACTTGCCGATCGCCAGGCCCGCGGCCAGCATGAAGGTGTTGGCGATGCCGCCGCCGACGATCAGCTGGTCAACCTTCTCGGCCAGCGACTTCAGGATGGTCAGCTTGGTCGATACCTTGGAGCCGGCCACGATCGCCACCAGCGGGCGCTTCGGGTTGCCCAGCGCCTTGCCCAGCGCGTCGAGCTCGGCGGCCAGCAGCGGGCCCGCGCAGGCGATGCCGGCGTACTTGGCGATGCCGTGGGTGGTGGCTTCCGCGCGGTGCGCGGTGCCGAACGCGTCGTTGACGTAGATATCGCAGAGCGCGGCCATCTTCTGCGCCAGCGCGTCGTCGTTCTTCTTCTCGCCCTTGTTGACGCGGCAGTTCTCGAGCAGCACCACCTCGCCCGGCGCGACCTTCACGCCGTTCTCGACCCAGTTCGCCACCAGCGGCACCTCGCGGCCGAGCAGCTCGCCCAGGCGCTTGGCGACCGGCGCCAGCGAATCCTCGGGCTTGAACTCGCCCTCGGTCGGCCGGCCCAGGTGCGAGGTGACCATCACCGCGGCGCCGGCGTCGAGCGCGGCCCGGATCGCCGGCACCGAGGCGCGCACGCGCGTGTCCTCGGTGATGTTGCCTTGGTCGTCCTGGGGCACGTTCAGATCGGCGCGGATGAAGACGCGTTGGCCGGAGACCTTGCCCTCGGCGATCAGGTCGGTAAGACGCTTAACTTGGCTCATGGGACTGATTGAAGGTTGATGAGGAAGGCGTTGCTGAAAAATCGCGCGCGGGCTGCCGTCGACAGGCGCCTGACGGCCGGGCTGGGCCGTGCGACACGCTCGAGATTTCCGGAAAGGGCCATTCTAGCCGATCCATCCCGCGGCCTGCCCCGCCGCACGGCGAATTCCCCCTATTTGGCCGAAGCCTTTCGATGTTGCTGTGCAGCATCGAAAGGCTTCGAGGCGAAGGGTCAAATGATCAGGCGCAGCGCGGTCGACACCAGCATGCCGACCACGATCGTGCCGATCATGCTGCGCCGCCACAGGAACCAGGCCAGGCCCGCGGCGGCCGCGTAGAAGTCGTGATTGGCCAGCGAGAAGGAGATGCCGGCCGGCGTCTCCAGCACGTCGGGCAGCACCACCGCCACCAGCGCCGCGGCCGGCGCGTAGCGCAGCGCGCGCTGGGCACGCTCGGGCAGCATGGTGCGCTCGCCGCCGATCAGGAACAGCGCGCGGGTGAGCGCGGTGACCACGGTCATGCCGGCGATGGTCCACCAGACCAGGGCGGTGTCGCTCATCGCGCGCCGCCCTCGCCGTCGCGGCCGGCCTCGCTCGCGTCGAGCGCATCGCGGGGCCGCACCTCGGCGCGCAGGCGGCGCCAGTCGGCCCGCTCGATGAAGACGTCGGCCAGCGTGCCGGCGGCCAGCGCGGCCAGCACCGCGAGCGGCAGGCCGAGCCGGTAGGGCAGCTCGATCGCCAGCAGCGCGACGATGCCGGCCACCACCACGGCGGCCAGCGTCGAGCGGTTGGCCACCGCCGAGACCATGATCGGGATCAGCGCGAGCGTGCCGGCCAGCCCCAGCCCCCATTGGTCGGGCACCACGCTGGCCAGCGCGATGCCGGCCAGCGAGGAGGCCTGCCAGGACAGCCAGCTGACGATCGCCATGCCCCAGAAATAGGCTTCCTTGCCCGGCACCTGGCCATTGGCGAAACCCTGGCGGATGAATAGCAGGTAGATGACGTCGCCGTTGAAATAGCCGATCAGCGCGCGCCGCCACATCGGCAGGTAGGAGAAGTGCGGGGCCATGCCGGCGCTGAAGATCACGAAGCGCAGGTTGACCATCGCGGCGGTCAGGAGGAGCGTCCAGAGAGGCAGCTTGGCGGCCAGCAGCGGCAGCACCGCCAGTTGCGAGGAGCCGCCGTAGACCAGCAGCGACATCCAGACCGCCTGGTTGGTGGTCAGCACCGACTTGCTCATCGCGATACCGGTAACGAGACCCCAGGACAGCATCGCGGTGAGCGTCGGCGCGTAGTCGCGCGCCCCCTGGACGAAGGAGAAGCGATCGGAGGCGGACAGGCGAGCGAGCATGGGACGGCGCCGGGCGGCGCGAGGAACCGGGGGCGCGCGCGGCCGCGTTGCCTCCCGTGTTGCTGGTGTTGAATGGTGCCGAGGATTATAGCGCCGGACCCCGCCGAGCAGACCGTTGCCGATGCAAAAGACGTTAAAATGCCGGTCCTGCGCGGCCCGCCACGGCCGGCGATCGACCCGGCTTGCGCGCGAACGCGCCGCGCCGCCGGTTTTTTCGCTATCGTGTCGGGCAACGGCGAGATGCGCGCCGCGCTCGCCCCCTTATTGCAACAAGAGACCGCCCCATGAGTGAAATCAAGGAACGACCGCTCGTCGAACTGTCGGCCAAGGATCTGCCGGCCTACTGCCCGAACCCGGCGATGACGCGCTGGAGCGCGCATCCGCGCGTGTTCATCGACATCACGCACGGCGAGGCGCGCTGCCCCTATTGCGGCACGCGCTACAAGCTGCGCGACGGCGAAGTCGTCCACGGCCACTGAGCGGCCCGCCCTGCGCGGCCGAGCTTGCAGCACGAGCGGCAGGCAACTCGGTACCGCATCGGGCACGAAGCGACGCGCGGCAGCATCGCGCCCGCGCCGCCTGCGCGCCTGGCGCGTCGCTGCCCTGCAGTTAGCGCCGCCCCGCCGCCACCGTTTCCCCCCCGCAACCCGAGCGCGGCGCCCCGGCGCCGCGTTTCAACAAGACACCGGATATCGACCTGATGCGTCGCGCGTTGGTAATCGCACCGAACTGGATCGGTGACGCATTGATGGCGCAGCCGCTTTTCGCGCTGCTGAAGAAACTGCACCCCCGCATCGTGATCGACGCGCTCGCGCCGAGCTGGGTCGCGCCCGTGCTCGAGCGCATGCCCGAGATCCACGAGGTGCACGCCACCGACCTGGCCCACGGCAAGCTGCAGATGCTGCGCCGCTGGCAACTGGCCAGCGACCTGCGCGAGGTCGGCTACGACGCCGCCTACGTGCTGCCGAATTCGCTGAAATCGGCGCTGATCCCCTGGCTGGCCGGGATCCCGCTGCGCATCGGCTACACCGGCGAGTCGCGCTACGCCCTGCTCAACGTGCGCCACGCGAACCCGCCCAAGGCACGCGATTCGCGTCCGCCGATGGTGCCGTTCTACGCCGCGCTGGCCTACGCGCCCGGCGCGAAGCTCGACGAGGCGCTCAAGTCCCTGCCGATGCCGCGCCTGGAGGCCGACCTCAACGAGAGCGCGCGCGTCTCGACGCGCTTCCACCTGGACACGCGCAAGCCGCTGATCGTGTTCTGCCCCGGCGCCGAGTACGGCCCGGCCAAGCGCTGGCCGCCCGAGCATTTCGCGGCGCTGGCGAGGATCGTCGGCCAATCCTTCCCCTATACGCAGATGATCGCGCTGGGCTCGCCCAAGGATGCGCCGGCCGCCCAGGCGATCGCCGATCAGGCCCCCGGCGTGCGCAACCTGTGCGGGCAGACCTCGCTGTCCGAGGCCTGCGCGCTGATCGCGCGCGCCAACGCGGTGGTCACCAACGATTCGGGCCTGATGCACGTGGCCGCCGCGCTGCGACGCCCGCTGGTCGCGCTTTATGGCTCGACCGATCCGCGCCACACTCCGCCGCTCTCGGATCTGGCAAAGGTACAATGGCTGCAGCTCGAATGCAGCCCCTGCTTCCAGCGCGAATGCCCGCTCGGCCACCTGAACTGCCTGCGCGAGCTGAGCCCGGAGCAGGTCTTCGCCGACCTGCGCGGCATGCTGGTCGGCCAGCGCTGAGGGGAGCCGGGCCGCGGCCCGGCCCGGCGCGCGTTCGAGACAGTCATTGCGGTACTTGCGAAGGCGGCCTCGCGGCCGCTGCCTTGTAATAGCGCGCCTTGCGCGAGAGATAAACCCGATGCCACGTTTTGCCCGCCTCTTCGAAGCCGCCGCCGACACGCTGAACGCCTACTACCAGTCGGTCGCCGACGCGAACCTCGACGCCCTGATGGTCCTGTGGATCGACGAGGATTTCGCGAGCTGCATCTGGTCCGACGGCGCGCACCTGCACGGCCTCGAGCAGATCCGCAGCGGCTTCGCGCAGCGCATGACGGCACGCCCGGTGACCATCGAGCCGCTCGACATCCGCGTCTACGACAGCCTCGGCACGGTGGTCTACACGGTCGCGGAAGCCCATCAGTACGCCGATGGCGGCAGCGAGCCCGACATGGTGTTCGCCACCTACGTGATGATCCACGAGCGCGGCGAATGGCGGATCGCCCATATCCACGCCAGCCCGATCCCGGACCAGGCCGCCAGCCAGTTCGCCGCCAAGATCCGCCACGGCCAGGGCCCGCTGCACTGAGGCCGGCACGCGCGCGATGAGTACCGATACACCGCCGTCGCCGCTCACCGGGCTCGCGCAGCCCGCCGCCGAGCTGCTGCGCTACGTGGCCCCGCGCTGGCTGCCCTCCAATCACGCCCAGACGATCTTCCCGGCGCTGTTCGGCCGCCGCCCCGAGGTGAGCTACCGGCGCGAGCGCTGGGACACGCCCGACGGCGACTTCATCGATCTCGACTGGGTCACCCACCCGCCCAGCGGCCTCGCCGGCGGCGAGCCCTCGCCCGAGGCGCCGCTGGTGGTGATGTTCCACGGGCTCGAGGGCAATTCCGATTCCCGCTACGCGCGCCTGCTGATGGCGGCCGCGCGCGACCTGGGCTGGCACGGCGTGGTGCCGCATTTCCGCAGTTGCAGCGGCGAGCTGAACCGCCTGCCGCGCTTCTACCACCTGGCCGACGCCGACGAGGTCGACTGGATCCTGCGCCGGCTCGCCGCCCGGCATCGCGGCCCGCTGTTCGCGGTGGGCGTCTCGCTCGGCGGCAACGTGCTGCTGCACTGGCTCGGCGAGCGGCGCGGCAACCGCTCGCTGGTGGCGGCCGCCGCCGCGGTGTCGACCCCGCTCGACGTGCACGCCGGCGGCCGGGCCATCTCGCAGGGCTTCTCGATGGTCTACACGCGCTCCTTCCTGAAGACGCTGAAGCTCAAGGGGCTCGCCAAGCTCGCCCAGCATCCCGGCATCTTCGATCGGCGCGCGATGCTGGCCGCGCGCACCATGCACGAGTTCGACGACATCGTCACCGCGCCGCTGCACGGCTTCGCGGGCGCCGACGACTACTGGACGCGCGCCACGGTGCGGGCCAAGCTGCCCGGCATCGAGATTCCCACCCTGATCCTCAACGCCCGCAACGACCCGTTCCTGCCGGCCACCGCGCTGCCCGGCCCGGCCGACGTGTCGCGCGCGGTCGAGTTGGACCAGCCCGAGCACGGCGGCCACGTCGGCTTCATGACCGGGCCCTTCCCGGGCCAGGCCGACTGGCTGCCGCTGCGCGTCTTCGGCTTCGTTTCCCGCTTCCTAGACCATGGATGACATCGTTCGCCAGGCACTGGCCAAATGGCCCAACGTCCCGCATTGCACGGGCTGGCTGCTGCTCGACCGCCGCGGCGACTGGCGCATGCGCGACGAGGCCGCCCAGGCCGCCGGCGCGCCCGGCACCGCGATCCGCCATGCCGCGCTGATCGCCTTCATCGCGCGCAACTACGAGCGCGACGAAGCAGGGCAATGGTTCTTCCAGAACGGGCCGCAGCGCGTCTACGTCGAGCTGGCCTACACGCCCTGGATCGTGCGCCTGGCGACCGACGAGCACGGGGTGCCGGGACTGACCGACCAGACCGGCCAGGCCTTCGAGCCGGCCGGCGCCTGGCTGGACGACCAGGGCGGCGTGCTGTTCTCCGACGCGTCGACGCCGCCGCGCGTGGCCGCCCTGCACGACCACGACCTCGGCCTGTTCGCCGATCACGCCACGCTCGACGAGCAAGGCACGGGCGGCCGCTTCCACTGGCGGCCCGGCGTCGATCTCTCGCTGGCCTCGATCGGCCGCGACGAGGTGCCGGCCCGCTTCGCCTTCGTCGCGAGCCCGGCCGCGCGCGCCGCCGGCTGAGCCGAAACCCGCCTCGAGCGCGGCACGTCTAGCCGCGCTCGTCCTCCTTGTCGTTCTGCTCTTCCTTGTAGCGCTGCTCGAAGTCGTGCAGCCGCGCCGTGATGATCGACTGCTCGTAGAAGCTCACCGCCTTGTCGTCGCGCGCATCGCGCAGTTGGCGGATCGCCGAGGGCCAGGCGCCGTCGAGCGCGAGCTTTTCCGCCAGCGCGCGCCGCCGCGTGATCGCGTCGCCGCTGCCCTGCGCCGCCTGGGCCAGGTAGCTCCACCAGTCGGGCTGGCGCGGATCCGATTCGGCCTGCGTGCGCGCCATGCGCTGCGCCTCGCGGAATCGCCCGGCCGCCAGCAGCGCCTGCAGATGCGCGATGATCGCCGCGTGCGAACCCGGCCAGCGCTGCTGCGCCAGTTGCGCGAGCCGCAGCGCCTCGTCGGTGCGGCCGGCGCGGCGCGCGATCTCGGCGCCCAGCACGTCCAGGCTCGGCGTGCTCGACGCGGTCGTGCCCTCGTCCTGCTGGATGCGGGCGAAACGCTCGCGCGCGCTCGCCAGCGCCGCGTCCGCCTCGCCGAAGTTGCCGAGCTGCAGTTGCCCCAGCGCGATGCCGTACCAGTTCGCCGCCACGCTCGGCGCGATCCGGTCGTCGATCTCGCTGCGCATGCGGCGCACCTCGTTGGCGACGTCGGACGGCGAGCGGTTCTGCAGGATCCGCAGCCGCGCCCGCGCAAACACGTATTCCGGCGCCTGGCGCGGCTGGCGATAGGGTACGCGACGCGCGCGGTCGTCCATGTCGGCGAGCCGGTCGATGGTGAGCGGATGGGTGCGCACGTACTCGGGCACGCCGGCGTCGCCCAGGGTCGAGCGATCGAGGCGCTCGAAGAAGCCCGGCATGCCGTAGGGATCGTAGCCGGCCGCCGTCAGCAACTGGAAGCCGACGCGATCGGCCTCGCGTTCGGCGCCGCGCGAGAAGCGCAGCTGGTTGTCGACCACGTAGGCTTGCCCGCCCAGCGCGATCGCGCTGCCGAGATCGCCGCTGCGCGCCAGCACGCCGGCCAGCACGCCGATCAGCATCGAGGCCAGCGCCGCGTAGCCGGTCTTCTCGCTGGCGCCGAGCATGCGCGCGATATGCCGTTGCAGCACGTGGCCCATTTCATGGCCCAGCACCGAGGCGAGTTCGGATTCGGTGCGCGTCATGATCACCAGCCCGCTGTTCACGCCGATGAAACCGCCGGGCAGCGAGAACGCGTTGATCTGCGCGTCGCGCATCGGGAACAGGTCGAAGTCGGGACGATCGCCGCCGATGAACTGGGCCGCGGCGGCGGCCGAGAGCCGGGCCGCGACCGAGTTCAGGTAGTCGCGCACCAGCCAGTCGTCGAGATAGTCGGGATCGCGCCGCACCTCGCGCATCACGCGCTCGCCGAGCCGGCGTTCGGCCTGCGGAGTCAGCGCGCCGCCGGAGCCGTCGCCGAGGTTGGGCAGTTGCTGGCTCTGCAGCGGGCTGCGCAGGCTGGGCGCCGGCGCGCCGGGCGTGCCCGCCAGCCGTGCGCGCTCGCCGCCGTAGGTGCCGAATACGCCCGGCGCGATTTCATCGGGGATGGCGGGCGCCGTGGAAATGCCGTCGAGCACGCCCGGCAGGCGCGCGGCGCCGGCCGCGGGCGAGGCGGCCACGACCGGCGACGAAGCCGCCTGGGCAGGCCGCGACGATTGCGCGTGACTGCCCGGCGGCAGGGCGAGCACGGCCGACAGCGAGACGGCGAGCAGGGATCGGACACGCGGCATGGACGGCATCGAACGCGGCGGACTCGGGCGTGGGTTCGGGTCTGAATCCCGGAATCTGGGTTGGCGATATCGGCTGACATTGTACTGGCGCCCAGGCCTCGCGGCGCGCGCTGCTATGATGGGCGCCCAGCTCAGGAGCGACTCATGCCAGGACTCACCCACTTCGACGCGGCCGGCCATGCGCACATGGTCGATGTCGGCGACAAACAGGAAACGCGACGCATCGCGATCGCGCGCGGCGCGATCCGGATGCTGCCCGACACGCTCGCGCTGATCCGCGACGGCCGCGCGAAAAAAGGCGACGTGATCGGCGTGGCGCGCATCGCGGCGATCCAGGGCGCCAAGCGCACGTCGGACCTGATTCCGCTGTGCCACCCGCTGGCGCTCACGCGCGTGGCGGTCGACTTCGAATTCGACGAGGCCCTGCCCGGCGTGCGCTGCACGGCCCAGGTCGAGACGCTCGGGCGCACCGGCGTGGAGATGGAAGCGCTGACCGCCGTGCAGGTCGGCCTGCTCACCGTCTACGACATGTGCAAGGCGGTCGATCGCGGGATGGTGATCGGCGAGGTGGGGGTGGTCGAGAAGAAAGGCGGGAAGTCGGGGGATTGGAAGGTGGAGGGCTGACAGGCCGTTGATGGACGAATGGCGCCGCAAGCGGCGCCATTCGTTCGTCCAGCCCGGCGATCAGAACGCCGTGCGGATGCCCACGCGCGCCACCGTCTGGTTGCGCGAGGAAGAGTCGGTGAGGTCGGCGATCGACGCGGGCTGGTTCCCCGAGGTGTGCTGATACAGCCCCTGCACATAGACCTCGGTGCGCCGCGAGAGGTGATACCCCGCCGTCGCGCCGATCTCGTTGAGGTGCGGATGGTTGTTGCTGCGCAGCACCTCGATCGATGCATTCGTGTACAGGTACATCATCGCCACGTACCAGGCCGAGCTGAAGTCATACTTCGCGTTGAATTCCACGTTGTCGAACCTGATGTCACGCAGCAGGCCGTCGCGCGGCGCCGCGTAGAGATTCGTGTGCGTATACACCAGGCCCAGCGTGGCCGCGCCGAACACATAGCTGGCGCCCGCGGCGGCCACCCGCTGCGTGCCCGCGTGGTAGATCGAGCCCACCACCGCGCCCGACGCATTCAGGTCTTCCCCGTCGACGTTCATGTAGGCCGCCGCCGCCGTGAGCGGGCCGCCGCTATAGCGCGCGCCGACGCTCCAGGCGCGATTGCCTGCGAACTGGCCGGCCTGGTTGCTGAAGCCGTACAGGCCGCCGAACTGCACGCCCGAATACTCGGCGCTGGTGTACTTGACCGCATTGTTGATACTGAAGCTCTGGTCGAGGTTGTCGGCGTCGAAGGGATGCCCGAACAGGCCGCCGCCCCAACTGCCGGCCGCGCTCAGCGGCGCGACGTAATCGACCACGGAATCGTACTGCCGGCCCAGCGTGATCGTGCCGAGTCGATCCGATGAAAGGCCGACATAGGCCTGCCGGCCGAATATCACGCCGCTCTGGACCAGGGCGCCATTATTGAGGCCGAAATCGTTCTCGAGCCGAAACACCGCATGCAGGCCGCCGCCGAGATCCTCGCTGCCCTTCACCCCCCAGCGATTGCCGAGTTGCCGGATATTGCTCGACAGCGTGTAATTCGAATGACCCGCTTCGTTGCTGATGTAATCGAAGCCCTCGTCGATCGTGCCATACAGCGTGACACTGCTCTGTGCATATGCCGCGCCTGCCGACATGGCCAGCAATGCCGGGACGAGCGTCCTTGCTATTTTCATGTATTCCCCGAATGGAGCGCTGATGCTTGGTGGAGTGGTAATGCGCTTCTCTTTCTGCTTCGGGGGCGATTCTAAAGATCGGAACTTTCGAGACGATTACCGATGTCGCCGCGCTACAACGCATTAGCGGCTTCATCGATCCGACTTGATTACAGGTTTAATAATCGGCGGCAACGATTTTCGAATTTCCATGCAATCGCTTTCCATCGACTTTCAGGAATGCGATTGCCCATTCAATTTTCCCGATCTCGATTTCGAGGACGATCGTCGGAATCGCGATGTGCGCCCGGGCCGCCTCGCCCTACTTCGGCTGCCCCACGTCGGGCTCGAATACGAACGGCTGCGTCAGCGTGAAGGGCGAGGGCTTGCCGCCATAGGCGGCCTTCTGCGTGCAACGCGCGCGCGACATGGCCGCCACGGCGGCGCGATCGGCGGCGGCATTGCGGCTGCTGGTGGTAATGGTGACGTTCTCGGGTTCGCCCGAGGCGGTGATCAGCGCGCGCACCAGCACCGTCACCTCGCGGTCGATGGGACGCGCATCGTCGGGATAGACGGCGACGGGAATCGTGCAGGACAGCGTATTGTCGTGCGGCAGGAACATCGCGCAGCCGGCCAGTTGCAGGGCAACGAGCGGCACGGCGAGCGTCTTCGCGTGGCGGATCATGGCGTGGCTTCCCCGGGTATTTGCGTCGCGTTGGTCGGTCGCGATCGGCAGAGCGGCGCCGATGCACGCGAGGCTGCCCGAGTTGCCGGACCGGCTCGCGCGCATCGGCGCCGCGTGGTCTGTTCGTGGCGGCGTGATGCCTTGCCGCGCCTGTCGAGCTTACAGCATCGACTTGGCTTGCGTCAGCACCTTGTCGCAGATCTGTTTGGTCAACTGCTGCTTGAGGCCGCCGCCGCTCAGGTCCAGCGTCTTGCCGTTGCCGCCGTCGAGGATGCCGTTGCTGCCGCTTGTGAAGCCGCTATCCGACTGCGGATTGCCGCCGAGCTTGCCCAGCAACTGGTCCTTCACCGAGCTCGCGCCGCCGCTGCCCAGATACTGGTTCTGGATGCAGAACTGCAGCACGCCGGCCACGTTGCCGAGGCTGGACGGCATCAGCGACGAACCACCGCCGCCGAGTGCCCCGCCCAGGCCACCGAGATTGCCGGCCAGGCCGCCGGAATTCTGCGTGGCCGAACCGCCGGCCTGCTTGAGCATGTCGCCCAGTTGCGCGTAAGCGCCCGTCGCCGTCAGCGACAGGCCGATCAGGATGCCGGCTGCCACGGCACGGCCAGTACGAATCTTCATCGTGATCCTCCCAGGTTATGAATGTCGGCGCTGCGAATTGCCGATCGTCAGCATAACCGAAGCGAAGCGACAGCTTCGGCCGAGGGGACCGAATCGGCGGCCAAGTTGACGATGTTTGTAGGAATCGTGCCGGAAAGCGGTGCAATGCGCTTCGATGTCTCGGCAACGGAAGGTTTCGCGATGGCGCTCGCCGGCGGAAACGAAGCGGCCCGCACCTGTCACCGCCGGGGTGATGGGTGCGGGCCGCTTCGGCTTGCCCTGGGTCGATTGGAGCGTCGCGCGCCACCTTCGACCGCCAGCCATGGACTCAGTCGTCGGAATCGTCGCTGTCGTCCTCGTCCTCGCTGGCCGTGCCGGCCGGCTTGCCGTAGCGCGACACCAGCGATTGCCGGAACCCGGTGAGCGACGGCTGCGCGTCGACGAGCTTGTAGAGCGCCGCCAGTTGCGCCGGCCAGTCGTGCAGTTCCTCCGCGAAGATCTTCAGGCGCGCGACGGTGTCGAGCGCATCGCCCTCGCGGCCGTCCAGCGCCTCGAGCACCGCGTAGCGGCGCAGCACCGTCTCGCCCGGCAGCAGCGCGAGCGCGCGTTGATGCGCGGCCAGCTTCGCGGGAAGGTCGTCGCGCGAGATCGGCATCAGCGTGGCCGCGCCGTATTCGCCCCAGGCGCCGAACAGGAAGGACGGCGCGGCGCGATACTGCTCGGCCGGATTCGAGCCGTAGTACAGCACCTCGGCACGCTGGTAGTCGCGCAGCACCGGGTACAGCGCCAGCAAGGCAGCCACCGACACGATCGCGAACACGCCATGCGCGATGCGCCCCGGCAGCATGCGCAGCGGCTGCGTCTCGAGCAGCCCGATCACGAACATCGCCGGCAGCGTGAAGAAGGTGTATTGCTGCGGATACTCGACCAGCGCATGCATCAGCAGCACGCCGATCAGGGCGAGCCCGTAGATCCGCTCGACCGTGTGCGGCACGCGCAGCGCGCGCACCAGCCACAGCAGCAGCGCGACCAGCAGCACGCCGAGCCCGAGTACGCCCGACTTGGCCAGCAGGTCGATGAAGATGTCGTGCGAATTGTTCGCGATCTCGACGCCGCCGAGCGTGCGCACCAGCTCGAACTGGTGCAGCGGGAACTCGCCCCAGCCCACGCCGAGCCAGGGATGCTCGCGGAACATGGTCAGCCCGTATTTCCACAGTGCCAGGCGCGGCGCGATCTGTCCGGCATCGCGCATGCGCTCGGCCGCCGATTCGGCGAGTCCGAGGTGATAGTGGACGTTGGCCCAGCGCACCACGATATTGACGATCACGAACACGGCCGCCAGCGCGAGCGGATAAAGCCAGGCCGCGCCGCGCCCCTGCCCGCGCCGGGCGGCGGCGAGCGCCGCCCACAGCCCCGCAACCACCATCACCGCCACCTGCAGCCAGGGCCCGCGCGAAACGGTGAAGGCCAGCCCCGCCGACAACAGGATCGACAGCGGCAGCCAACCCCAGGCCGGCAGCCGCCGCGACTGCGCGAGGTAGAGCGTGCTGGCCAGCGCGAAGGCGATATAGGTGGCGAGATGGTTCGCCTGGGCCATGTTGCCGTAGGGCCGGCGATCGGCGAGCACGCCGTAGCTGACCACGAAGGGCGAGAACGTGTGCTCGAGGTGCAGCAACTGGACCACCTGGCAGCCGACCGCGAACACGCCGCCCACGATCAGCGCGCCGGCCATCATGCGCGTGACGGTCTCGACCGAGTGGATCCGGCCGAGCAGGTAACCCGATTGCATCGCGACCAGCGCCGCCAGCAGGTAACCGAGCGCGAGCCAGTTCATCGACGGCTGCGACAGCGGCAGCAGCACGGTCTGCGCGATCAGCACCGCGCCGAACGCGAGCGGCGCGCTCCAGGCGCGCGGCGCGGCGAACGGCCGGACCGCTCGCTCGCCGCGCAGCATCAGCGTGACGATCACGCCGAGCAGCGCGTACAGGCCGAACGCCGTGAATTCGGAATAGAACGTCGGGATCGGATAGGTATGGTTGGTGACCGCGTACGGCAGGATCAGGGCAACGGCTAGCGCAATCAGCGATAAAGAACGCAGGACGGAAGAAGGCATGAGCGAACCGGATGTCAGCAACCGGCGCACTATACAAAAAATTTCCCCCGCTGAGTCGCCCGCGTGCGGATCTGTCGATACATCGACAGCCGGCGGCGGGCGGAACGCAGGTCCGCCCCCATTTCCCGGCCGCCGGCGCGCTCAGGGCAAGCCGCTCAAACAACCCTTCAGGCCAGCCATTCAGGCACGACACTCGGGCGGCGCGAACTTGCCGGCCAGCGTCGGCGCCTCGGCCGGTACCGGCCCCGAACCCGGCGCCGGCAGGGACGAGGCGCCCTTGCCCGCGGCGAAACACTCCCAGGTGATCGAGCCGGCCTGCACCGTGCCCTGCGCGAGTTCCACGCGTCCCGTGGGCGCCTCGGCATTGTCGGGCGCCGAAGGCACCAGCACCAGCGTATTCGAGCCGGCCGGGGCGACGCGCGTGGAGTAGGCGATGCGGATCTGGCCGGACGTGTCGTCCACCTCGATCGATTCGACATTGCGCGTGGCGGGCGGCGAGGCGTAACCGCCCGAGAAGGCCGTGCCGCTCGCCGCGTTCTCGGCCACCGCCAGCCGCGCCGAGGCGGCCAGCGCGATGCCCTCGCCCACACGGCTGCGGGCCAGGTAATCCTGGTACGCGGGAATCGCATAGGCGGCCACCACGCCGACGATGGCCAGCACGATCATCAATTCGATCAGCGTGAAGCCGCCCGGGCCCTCTCTCGTTCGTGCAAGGCCACGCGAGCGCGGGCGGATCCGCCTGGCGCAGAGGCGCCGCGACAACTGCTGGAACAGGGCAAGGGACAAGGCTTCGAACATGAATGAGAGGCTCCGGAAACGAAACAGGCCTGCCGCTTGGGCAGACCTGTCGATCCTAGCCAGCACGTCGCGCGCCGGGCAGTCGGCCGGAAGACCTATGCCGGATGGCTGCGGCAGCGCCACGCATGCGGCGCGCGAGGGCTCGCGCTCAGTGCGCCTTGGCGGCGCGGCGCCGCTTCCACCAGAGCCCGATCGCCACCACCAGCAGCGCGCCGGCGATGCTCGCGCCATGCACCAGGGCCGGCGCGTCGAGCTGCGGCCAGCGGTCGAGCGCGGGATCGCCGATGATGAGCCCGCCGCCGATCCAGCCGAGCAGCGCGGCGCCGAGGATCACGATGACGGGGAAGCGGTCGAGCAACTTCAGTACCAGGGTGCTGCCCCAGACGATCACCGGGATGCTGACCACCAGCCCGAAGATCACCAGCGCGAGCCGGTGCTGCGGATCGGCGCGTTCGGCCGCGCCGGCGATCGCGATCACGTTGTCGATGCTCATCACCGCGTCGGCCACGATGATGGTGCGCACCGCCGCCCACAGCCGGTCGGCGCCCTGGATGCCGTCGTGCCCTTCCTCGGCCGGCGCGATCAGCTTGGCGCCGATCCAGAGCAGCAGCAGGCCGCCCGCGAGCTTCAGGAACGGGATGTCGAGCAGCAGCACCGCGAAGCTGATCAGCACCACGCGCAGCACGATCGCGCCGACGGTGCCCCAGATCACGCCGCGCAGGCGCTGGTTGTCGGGCAGGTTGCGGCAGGCGAGCGCGATCACGACCGCGTTGTCGCCGCCGAGCAGCAGATCGATGATGACGATCTGCACGACGGCGGCCCAGTTGAGCGTGGCGAGGAATTCGAACATGGATGAAGGCTGGAGACAGAGGGCCCGCGAGGGCGAGGAGCGTACCGGGTGCGAACCGGCGGCACGCGCGACGACGCGGGCCATCGCCGGGCCGGTCATGCGAGGGCCCCACGCGCCGCGTCCAAATTACACAAGCCTTGCAGACTAACAAAAAAAACGCCGGCGCGAGGCCGGCGTTTCGACACGGCGGGACGAATCCCGCGTGCTCGCTTAGATCGCTGCCTTGAGCAGGCGACCCATTTCCGACGGATTGCGCGTGACCTTGATGCCGCACGCATCCATGATTTCCAGCTTGGCTTCGGCCGTATCGGCACCGCCCGAGATCAGCGCGCCGGCGTGGCCCATGCGCTTGCCCGGAGGCGCCGTGACGCCGGCGATGAAGCCGACCACCGGCTTCTTCATGTTGTCCTTGATCCACTCGGCTGCCGTCGCTTCGTCCGGGCCGCCGATTTCGCCGATCATGACGACCGCATCCGTGTCCGGATCGTCGTTGAACATGCGCATCACGTCGATGTGCTTCAGGCCGTTGATCGGATCGCCGCCGATACCGACCGCCGACGACTGGCCGAGGCCCAGTGCCGTGAGCTGGGCAACCGCTTCATAGGTCAGCGTGCCCGAACGCGACACGACGCCGATGCGGCCCTTGCGGTGGATGTGACCCGGCATGATGCCGATCTTCAGTTCGTCCGGCGTGATCGTGCCCGGGCAGTTCGGCCCGAGCAGCAGCGTCTTGCGGCCTTCGCGACGCATGCGGTCCTTCACTTCGATCATGTCGCGAACCGGAATGCCTTCGGTGATGCAGATCGCCAGATCGAGGTCGGCCTCGACGGCTTCCCAGATCGCAGCGGCCGCGCCTGCCGGCGGCACGTAGATGACCGAGACGGTCGCGCCGGTTTCCTGCTTCGCTTCCTTGACGCTCGCGTAGATCGGAATGCCTTCGAAATCCTCGCCGGCCTTCTTCGGGTTCACGCCCGCGACGAACGCCTCACGGCCGTTCGCGTACTCGCGGCAGGCGCGCGTGTGGAACTGGCCAGTCTTGCCGGTAATGCCCTGCGTGATGACCTTGGTGTCTTTGTTGATCAGAATCGACATGTATTGACCTCTGTTCGATAGGCGTCGCGTTTGATCGCGCCGCCATGCGTGTTCAATGCAACGATGCTTACTTGCCGGCGGCTGCCGCGACGACCTTCTGCGCGGCTTCTTCCATGCTGTCCGCCGAGATGATCGGCAGGCCCGACTCGGCCAGCATCTTCTTGCCCAGGTCTTCGTTGGTGCCCTTCATGCGCACCACCAGCGGCACGCCGAGGTTCACGGCCTTCGAGCCGGCGATCACGCCTTCGGCGATCACGTCGCAGCGCATGATGCCGCCGAAGATGTTGACCAGGATTGCCTTCAGGTCCGGGTTCTTCAGCATCAGCTTGAACGCTTCCGTGACCTTCTCGGTCGTCGCGCCACCGCCGACGTCCAGGAAGTTCGCCGGTTCGCCGCCGAACAGCTTGATGGTGTCCATGGTGGCCATCGCCAGGCCGGCGCCGTTCACCAGGCAGCCGATGTTGCCGTCCAGCGAGATGTAGGCGAGATCGAACTTCGAGGCTTCGATTTCAGCCGGATCTTCTTCGTCCAGATCGCGGTAGGCGACGATTTCCGGGTGACGGAACAGCGCGTTCGAGTCGAAGTTGAACTTCGCGTCGAGGGCGGTGACCTTGCCGTCGCTGGAAACGTTCAGCGGGTTGATTTCGGCCAGCGATGCGTCGGTTTCCCAGAACGCCTTGTACAGGCCTTGCAGGATCGCGCGCGCTTGCGGAATCGAGGCAGCCGGCACGCCGATCTTCGCGGCGAGGTCGTCGGCCTGTGCATCGAGCAGACCGGTCGACGGCTCGACGATGACCTGGTGGATCAGCTCCGGATGCTTTTCTGCCACTTCCTCGATGTCCATGCCGCCTTCGCTCGAACCCATCAGGACGATCTTTTGCGAGACGCGATCGACGACGAGGCTGACATACAGTTCCTGCTTGATGTCGGCGCCTTCCTCGACCATCAGGCGGTTGACCTTCTGGCCTTCCGGGCCGGTCTGGTGCGTGACGAGCTGCATGCCGAGGATCTGGCTCGCGTACTCGCGAACCTGCTCGATCGACTTCGCCACCTTCACGCCGCCGCCCTTGCCACGGCCACCCGCGTGAATCTGAGCCTTCACGACCCACACCGGGCCGCCCAGCTCTTCTGCCACCTTGACGGCATCTTCAACCGAGAACGCCGGCTTGCCGCGCGGGACCGCGACTCCGAATTTCCGCAGGATTTCCTTACCCTGGTACTCGTGAATCTTCATGCGTGATTCCTTCAGTCTGAGAGTTGGATTAAAAGTCGATTGACAGTCGCTTCTTTCTACTGATGTTTCCGATCATTCGTGCGCGCTACCCGCGCCGTCGGGCACGGGTGGGCTCGCGCCGAGCCATGTCGGGATGAACGGCCGGCCCGCCGTGCGTCGCGCGCCGCCTCGTGAGCACCGCGCCACGCCGCTTCGCGCCGCATCACGGCCGGCCGCCCGCGCAGCACGCGAGCCGACGGCGAGCACGCGATCCGGGGATCGGGGCGTGATGCGCGGGAAAAAAACGGGGGAGAGGTGAGCGAGGTGGGCTCGGCAGGCGGGAATGGCGGCTTCGCTGCGACCGGAACAGAATGCCCGGCCGGACGACGCGGCGGCGTCGACGACATGGGGTTCGCGATCGGAGGTCATGCTGGGCCTGGGTTCATGGATCGGCTGTCCGCCCGGCTGCGTGACCTTCATCGAACCCGCCGCGCAATGCGGCCGACACGATGGAACGGTGACGACACCTCGCCGGCCGCCGCGCTGGTCGGTGATCGCCGGGACTGCGCCTGGCTGGCGCAACTGGCGTGACACGGGCTCGAATGACGGCATGCGGAAGGTTGAAGCCGAGTTGGAAAACCGGAGGATTTTAGCATATTGGGTATTTGTCGCGATGCCACGAATATCCGGTGTGACCCGCATTGGCAAGCGGATGCAGTGCAGCATCACGGGTCGGACCCGCGTGAGCGCGGCGCCCCGGCGAGCCTCAGAACTCGCCGAATTCGTCCTCGCCGCCCTTGAGCAGCTTGACGATGGTGGCGCTCGTGAAGCCGCGCGCGGCCAGGAAGCGCGCCTGTTTGGCGCGCTCGGCCGGCGTGCCCGGCAGGCTGCCGAACTTCTTGCGCCAAACCGCCTGGGCCCGGCCGAACTCGGTTTCGCGCAACTGCTCGCTGACCGATTCGACCAGTTCCGAATCGACGGCATGGCGCTTGAGCTCGCCGAGGATTCGCGCGGTACCGAGGCGCGAGGCGCGCCGGTGCACCAGGCTTTCGGTGAAACGCGCGTCGGACAGCCAGCCCTCGCGCTCGAGCGCGTCGAGCAGCGCCTCGGGATCGTCGCCCTCCTCCACATAGGGAGCGAGCTTGCGCGCGAGTTCGCTGCGGCTGTACTCGCGTCGCGACAGATAACCGAGCGCGCGGCCCTTCAGTGAGCGGGTCGGGCGCTCCCGTTCGGTGCGGCGCGATTCGCCTGCCGATTCGCCGGCCGGTTCGGTTGCCTGGCCGGAGGAAGCCGTCGAGGCATCGCGCTCGTCGAACGGGCCGCGCGGGCGGCGCCGGTTGCGGCGCGTGGCGTGCTCGCTGGTGCGGGAATACTGGTCGCCGTCGGCGTTTTCGAAGTGGGTGGGCGCGGTGGGCGCCTCGAAGGGATCGGGGGCGGCGCGGCGACGGCTCGACGATGCCGGGCGGCCGCCGGTAACGGGGGCTTGCGAAGCCGCGGGCCGCGGGCCGGCGGCTGCGTCTACCCGGCCGGCCGTCGGCTGTCGACGAGGCGACGATGAGGCGCCGGCATCAGCCGGAAAAACAGCCGGCGCTGCCCTGCTCGCCTCCCCGCGCACGGCACGCACGCTGCGGGCACGGATGCCGCGCGCAACGTCATGCGCATCGAAGGATTCGTCGGCATCGACCGAGTCGCTCGCGTACACGGGATCGGCCGCTGCCCGCCGCGGGCGCTGAAACGAAACGAGGGCATCGTCCGATGCCCTCGTTTCCGGGCGACCTGCCGGCCGCCCTTCGCGCGAAACCGGCGCCGGCCCGGGTCGATCGGCCTGCCCGCCGTCGCCCGCGCGAGGCTCGCGCGGCGAGGAGGCTGGCGAATCGTCCGGGCGGCCCCGGCTTCGACGCATCACTCTTCTTCGTCCAGGATCTCGGCTTCCGACTGGCCGGCGGCGCCTTCCTGCGGCATGGCCGCCACGCCGAGCGATTCGCGGATGCGGTTCTCGATCTCGAGCGCGATGTCCGGATTCTCGCGCAGGAATTCACGCGCGTTGTCCTTGCCCTGGCCGATCTTGTCGCCGTTGTAGCTGTACCAGGCGCCGGCCTTGTCGACGATCTTGGCTTGCACGCCCAGATCGATGATTTCGCCCTGGCGCGAGATGCCCTCTCCGTAGAGGATGTCGAAGATCGATTCGCGGAACGGCGGCGAGACCTTGTTCTTGACGACCTTGACGCGGGTTTCGTTGCCAATCACCTCGTCGTTCTTCTTGATCGAGCCGATCCGGCGGATATCGAGGCGCACCGAGGCGTAGAACTTCAGCGCATTGCCGCCCGTGGTGGTTTCCGGGTTGCCGAACATGACGCCGATCTTCATGCGGATCTGGTTGATGAAGATCACCAGGCAGTTCGTGCGCTTGATCGTGCCCGTCAGCTTGCGCAGCGCCTGCGACATCAGGCGAGCCTGCAGGCCCGGCAGCGAATCGCCCATTTCGCCTTCGATTTCGGCCTTCGGCACCAGGGCCGCGACCGAGTCGATCACGATCATGTCGATCGAGCCCGAGCGCACCAGCGCGTCGGTGATTTCGAGCGCCTGCTCGCCCGTGTCCGGCTGCGAGATCAGCAGCTCCGGCACGTTCACGCCGAGCTTGGATGCATATTGGACGTCGAGCGCGTGTTCCGCGTCGATGAAGGCCGCCGTGCCGCCGAGCTTCTGCATCTCGGCGATCACCTGCAGCGTGAGGGTGGTCTTGCCCGACGATTCCGGACCGTAGATTTCGACGACACGGCCGCGCGGCAGGCCGCCGACGCCGAGCGCGATATCGAGGCCGAGCGAGCCGGTGGAGACCACCTGGATATCTTCCTTGGCCTCGGCATCGCCGAGCTTCATGATCGAGCCCTTGCCGAACTGCTTCTCGATCTGGGCCAGCGCTGCCGCCAGCGCCTTGCTCTTTTCCGCGGTCATCCCGGCGCCTTTCTTGCTATCTTCCATGAATCGTCCTTTGCTATGATGAGCAGCGTCTGATTGGGGGGCACCGGGCCTAACTAGCCGTTAGGTGCACGAATGCAGACACTGTATAAAAAAACAGTGGTTTGTGCAAGCCCGAGTTGCGGGTTCCGCACAAGCCCACCCAGACCTTCCGGAGACACCCGCGCCGGCGCCTCTCCAGCGCGCCGCCGGCCGACGGCCACGCACCATGCGAATCCTGATTGCCGAAGATGACAGCATACTCGCGGACGGCCTGACCCGATCACTCCGCCAATCGGGCTATGCCGTCGATCACGTCAAGAGCGGCGTCGAGGCCGACACCGCCTTGTCGATGCAGACTTTCGACCTGTTGATCCTCGACCTCGGCCTGCCGAAGATGCCCGGTCTCGACGTGCTGCGGCGCCTGCGCGCACGCAACTCGGTGCTGCCGGTACTGATCCTGACCGCCGCCGACAGCGTCGACGAGCGCGTCAAGGGGCTCGACCTGGGCGCCGACGACTACATGGCCAAGCCCTTCGCCCTGAACGAACTCGAGGCGCGCGTGCGGGCGCTCACCCGGCGCGGCGCCGGCGGCGGCCCGACCGTGATCCGCCACGGCTCGCTGAGCTTCGACCAGGTCGGCCGGCTCGCCTACGCCAACGAGCGCGTGCTGGACCTGTCGGCGCGCGAGCTCGGCCTGCTCGAGGTGCTGCTGCAGCGCGTCGGCCGGCTGGTCTCGAAGGAGCAATTGGTCGACCATCTCTGCGAGTGGGGCGAGGAAGTCAGCAACAACGCGATCGAGGTCTACGTGCACCGGCTGCGCAAGAAGATCGAGCCGAGCGGCGTGCGGATCCTGACCGTGCGCGGCCTCGGCTACTGCCTGGAGAAGGCGGTGGCCGAATCGGGCGCCGCGGTCGCGCCCGAGGTGCCGGCCGCGCCGGAGCATCAGGCGCCCTCCTCGCCGCTGCGCTGAGGGGCCGCGCGAGCGCGCCGCCATGGCCACGCCGCTTCGTTCCGCCCGCACCAGCAAGCACGCCGCGCGCCGCCCGGCCGACGTGCGCGACGCGGAACGCGACGCCCGCTACGAAAACCCGTTTGCCCCGCCCGACGAGGGCGAATCCGCCGACACGGCGCGCCCGCGCTCGCTGTTCGGCGAGATCCTCGACTGGATGCTCGCGCCGCTGCTGCTGCTCTGGCCGATGAGCATCGCCGTCACCTACCTGGTCGCCAAGACCATCGCCAACGGCCCCTTCGACCGCGCGCTGGAAACCGATGCCTATGTGCTCGCGCGGCAGATCACGCCCGTCAACGGGGTGGCCGAGCTGGTGCTGCCCAAGGCCACGCTCGACCTGCTGCGCGCCGACAATGTCGACAGCGTCTATTACCAGGTGCTCGGCACGCGCGGCGAGCTGGTGGCCGGCGAGGCCGACCTGCCGCTGCCGCGCGACGACGACCGGCCGCCGCCCGGCGTGGTGCTGTTCCGCGACGACCTCCTTCGCGGCAACGACATCCGCGTCGCCTACACCACCGTCGCGCTGGGCGGCTCGAGCGGCTCGCAGCCGGTGCTGGTACAGGTCGGCGAAACGCTGGACAAGCGCAACGCACTGGCCAACGACATCATCAAGGGCGTGATCCTGCCGCAGTTCGTGATCCTGCCGCTGGCCATCGTGCTGGTCTGGTTCGGGCTATCGCGCGGGCTCGCGCCGCTGACCGCGCTGCAGGCCCATATCCGCAACCGCCGCCCCGACGATCTCTCGCCCGTCGATCCGCAGCGCGCGCCGCCCGAGATCGAGCCGCTGGTCACCTCGTTCAACGACCTGCTCGGCCGGCTCGAACAGAACATCGCGCTGCAGAAGCGCTTCATCGCCGATGCCGCGCACCAGATGAAGACGCCGCTGGCCGGGCTGCGCACCCAGGCCGAATTCGCGCTGCGTCACGAGGTGCCGGACGAAGTCGCGCGCTCGCTGGAGCAGATCGCCACCAGCTCCGGGCAGGCCGCGCGCCTGGTCACCCAGTTGCTGGCGCTGGCGCGCGCCGAGAACCGCGCGAGCGGCCTGAGCTTCGAGCCGGTCGATCTCGCCGCGCTGGCGCGCGTGACCGTGCGCGACTGGGTGCAGGCCGCCTTCGCCAGGCGCATGGACCTCGGCTACGAAGGGCCGGACGACCAGGACGTTCAAGCGCCGGCGCCCATCATCGACGGCCATGCCGTGATGCTGCGCGAGATGCTCGGCAACCTGATCGACAACGCGATCCGCTATACGCCCGAGGGCGGCCGGATCACCGTGCGCCTGCATGTCGAGCCCGGCGTGCGGCTCGACGCGACGGGCGCCGTGGTGCGCGCCTTCGACAATGCCGGCGCCGGCCAGGCGGGCGTCGCGCATATCGAGGTGGAAGACACCGGCCCCGGCATTCCGGCCCACGAACGCGGCCGCGTGCTCGAACGCTTCTACCGGATCCTCGGCCGCGACGGCGAGGGCAGCGGGCTGGGCCTGGCCATCGTGCGCGAGATCGTCACCCAGCACGGCGGCGCGCTGGCGATCGACGATCACGTCTACCAGGACACGCCGCACCTGGCCGGTACGCTGGTGCGCGTCAGCTTCGCGCTGCGCGAGGCCGCCCCGGAATAACCCTGAGGCGAGCGCCGCCGGCCAGGCCTGCAAGGCGCCGTCTGCGATGTTTCCGGAACATCGCCTATCGATCGCCGACGTTCACCAAATTTTCGCCGAACAAGCGGGAATCACTCCCGACAAACCCTGATCCCCGCTCCAGTCAGACCTCCGTAAGTTTGCCCGCCAATAATCGACGCCAGTTCGTCAGGATGGCGAACCGACACCGATATCAAGATTCAGGAGACGACTCATGGCGACTGTAGGCGGGCACATCTCGCACTCGCCGATGACGAGCGACGAAAAACGCGTGATCTTCGCGTCCTCGCTCGGCACCGTGTTCGAGTGGTACGACTTCTATCTGGCCGGCTCGCTCGCGGCCTACATCAGCAAGAGCTTCTTCTCCGGCGTCAATCCGACCGCCGCCTTCATCTTCACCCTGCTCGGCTTCGCCGCCGGTTTCGCGGTGCGCCCGTTCGGTGCGATCGTGTTCGGCCGGCTCGGCGACATGGTGGGCCGCAAGTACACCTTCCTGATGACGATCGTGATCATGGGCATCTCGACCTTCGTGGTCGGGTTCCTGCCCGGCTACGCCACCATCGGCATCGCCGCGCCGGTGATCTTCATCGCCATGCGGCTGCTGCAGGGGCTCGCGCTGGGCGGCGAATACGGCGGCGCGGCCACCTACGTGGCCGAGCATGCACCGGCCAACCGCCGCGGCTTCTACACCGCCTGGATCCAGACCACCGCGACGCTCGGCCTGTTCCTGTCGTTGCTGGTGATCGTCGGCGTGCGCACCCTGGTGGGCGAGGAGAGCTTCGGCGCCTGGGCCTGGCGCATCCCGTTCATCGCCTCGATCCTGCTGCTGGCCGTGTCGGTCTGGATTCGCATGCAGCTGAACGAATCGCCGGTGTTCATGCGCATCAAGGCCGAGGGCAAGACCTCGAAGGCACCGCTCACGGAAGCCTTCGGCCAATGGCGCAACCTGAAGATCGTGATCCTCGCGCTGGTCGGGCTGACCGCCGGCCAGGCGGTGGTCTGGTACACGGGCCAGTTCTACGCGCTGTTCTTCCTGACGCAGACGCTGAAGGTGGACGGCACCACGGCCAATATCCTGATCGCCGTGGCGCTCTTGATCGGCACGCCCTTCTTCCTGTTCTTCGGCTCGCTGTCGGACCGGATCGGCCGCAAGCCGATCATCCTGGCCGGCTGCCTGATCGCCGCGCTGACCTACTTCCCGCTGTTCAAGGCGCTCACGCACTACACGAATCCGGCGCTGGAAACGGCCACGCAGAAGGCGCCGATCACCGTGATCGCGAACCCGGACGAATGCTCGTTCCAGTTCAACCCGGTCGGCACGGCGAAGTTCACGACCTCCTGCGACGTCGCCAAGGCGGCCCTGTCGAAGGCGGGCCTGAACTACGAGAACGTGGCGGCGCCGGCGGGCACGCTCGCGCAGATCAAGGTGGGCGACATCGCGGTGGACACCTACGACGGCAAGGCCGCGGACGCCAAGGCGAAGGCCGGCGCGTTCGACAAGACGCTGGCCGCGACGCTCAAGGGCGCCGGCTACCCGGCCAAGGCCGATCCCTCGCAGATCAACTGGCCGATGGCGATCGTGGTGCTGACCATCCTGGTGATCTTCGTGACCATGGTGTACGGGCCGATCGCGGCGATGCTGGTGGAGATGTTCCCGACGCGGATCCGCTATACCTCGATGTCGCTGCCCTATCACATCGGCAACGGCTGGTTCGGCGGCTTCCTGCCGGCCACCGCGTTCGCGATCGTGGCGGCCAAGGGCAATATCTACTCGGGGCTCTGGTATCCGATCGTGATCGCGCTGGTGACCTTCGTGATCGGGCTGCTGTTCGTCAAGGAGACGAAGGGCTCCAACATCTACTCGCAGGACTGAGGCTGGGCCGGGCGGGCGTCCCGGCCGCTTCGTGAAAATTCTTCGACAAAGTTGTTGACAGGGTTCTGAGCCTTCTGCATAATCTTTCTTCTGTTGGCGAATTAGCTCAGTCGGTTAGAGCGACGGAATCATAATCCGCAGGTCCGGGGTTCGAATCCCTGATTCGCCACCAAATGCGAAACCCCGGTAGATCTCTGATCTACCGGGGTTTTTCACTAAGGGCTCTGCGGCTTCGCTGCGAGCCCTTTTTCTTTTACCGGCCCCTCGCGGTGCAAATTCGGTGCAATACGCGGTGCAGACCTCAAGGAAGGAGCACCATGGCAGCACTGACAAAAACCCCCTCTGGTACCTGGAAAGCAACCATCCGCCGCGTTGGTTGGCCGACCGTCGCCAAGACGTTCCGCACGAAGCGCGATGCCGAGGATTGGGCCCGACGCACCGAGGACGAGATGGTGCGCGGCGTGTTCATTCAACGCGCGCCCTCGGAAAAGACCACCGTAGCCGATGCGCTCGACCGCTACGAGCGAGAAATCGTTCCCACCAAGAAAGCCAGCACGCAACGCCGCGAAGGCGCGCGGATTCGCGAGCTTAAGGAGCACTTCGGCAAGTATTCGCTTGCGGCGGTCACGCCGGACCTCGTGGGCCGGTATCGAGACGACCGATTGGTTCAGGGCAAGGCGAACAACACTGTCCGCCTCGAACTCGCCCTGCTCGGCCACCTATTCAACGTGGCGATCAAAGAATGGCACATCGGGTTGATCTTCAACCCTGTCTCGAACATCCGTAAGCCCAGCCCCGGCGAGGGGCGAAATCGCCGTCTGTCGGGCCGCGAACAAGCAACGTTGCTTGCAGCCGTCGATGAGCACACCAACCCGATGCTGGGCTGGATCGTGCGCCTGGCGATCGAAACCGGCATGCGGCAATCCGAGATACTTGGCTTGCGCCGTGGTCAGGTCGATTTGGAACGCCGCGTCGTGCGGCTCACGGACACCAAGAACAATGCAGCTCGCACAGTGCCGCTGACCAGGCTCGCGGCATCAGTCCTGCAAAACGCTCTCGCCAACCCCGTCCGGCCAATCGACACCGACCTGGTGTTTTTTGGAGAACCAGGCCGCGACAAGAAACGGCGCGCGTACCAGTTCACGAAGGTCTGGAACGGGATCAAGAAGCGTACAGGGCTGATCGATTTCCGTTTTCACGATCTGCGTCACGAGGCCGTTAGCCGGCTTGTTGAAGCCGGCCTGAGCGACCAGGAAGTGGCCTCGATCAGCGGGCACAAATCGATGCAGATGCTCCGGCGATATACACACCTACGCGCGGAAGACCTTGTTGCAAGGCTAGACAAGCTTCAAGCGATAAGATGACAGTGCAACCAGCCATGCCATGTGGCGAGCCATCCATGGCTCGCCCTCAACTGAATTCAACATCGCGAGAAACGGGTTTTCTACGTAACCCTGCACATCGAAGGGCTGCCCAGCCGAATACTGCGCCTCTATAGCGCTTACATAGTCGGGCTCTGACCAGACCCGATCAAGCTCGATGCCTATCACGTAAGTCGCCAGATCGTCCCAAATATCAATGGATCGGAACCATGGCGACAATTCGGCCATGGCCAACCTAATGCACTGATAAAGCGCGATACCGTCAGCCGGCTCTCCGGCGATGCCAGCCCGCTCAAGCCGATAAAGCGCAATGGCGCGACCGAGGTCCTCCGCTTCAATCCCCGCATCGCAGCGCGAATCGCACCATACCTTCATTTCGAGCTCGGCGACCACCTCGGCAAAGTTCGCATTCGGTCCCCATGTGCGCCCATCCATCGGGTAGAGGTCCCATAGCTTCAGCAACGCTCCTTCATGGCCCCATAAAGCTTGCCATAGTCTGGCTGGGCCATCCGCGAACAATTCGCTCACGCTCTGGCGACAGTCAGATCGCCGTTCCGGGTACTCAACCTGAATCTCTCGGCCACGCCGAGGATGGTCGACAACGCTGTAATAGCGGTCGTCTGGAAACAGTTCTTCCAGATGAGCAACTGCCTCCGCAGCCAGCGCGACACTGCCAGCGAAATTCTTCCGCCACTTGCCGGATTCCTCAGTCTCCCAAGGCCGCAAGGGATGCCGCTGCCGCATGGTCCCATCGAACCAGCGAGAAAACTGATTTGCGTTCACCGCACAAGAGACACGCACCAGCAGCTCGTTCAACGCTGCAACGGTACGGACACGGTCGCGCACGCGTGCCTGACTGTCTTTGACTGATCCACGCGGCCGGCCACGTCTTGGCCGGACAGGCACAGCACTCAACGTTGTCGAAAAAGCGATGGGCATCGGCGAACTCGCGGCGAATTTCTTTTACCGCCCAATATAGCTGAGTTCAGCGAAAACTAGCGATACCAAACGTAACTTGCATATGCATCCGGAGCTACCGTGACAACGACGCTTGACGCATTGAAGGAGCGATATTCCGTATTGCTAACGCTGGATCAGCTCGCGGAAATTCTCGACCGCAGCCCTGAAGGCCTGCGCATCAGCTTGAGCACGTCGCGCGCCGATTGGGCACGTCACATCAACGCGACGAAGGTGCACATCGGACGCCGGATCTACTTCCGTACCGAAGCGATCGCGAAGTTAATCGACGAGCAGTTCTCGGTGCAGCCATGAAAACCAACGTCATGCACGAGCAAGGCGACCTGTTCCGCGCGGAGACGACGTGGTTCCACGTGTTCCACTCGATGATCGAAACCGGCGACATCGCTCGCATGGGACCGTATGCAGTAACGGTCTACCTCGTTATCAAGGCCCACACCAACTTCAACACCGGGCGGTCATTCCCAGCAATCGACACCATTTCCGACGAATCCGGAATCAGCCGAAGCCAAGTCATCCGCGAGCTAAAGACGCTTGAGGCATTCGGCTACATCACCAAGACCCGCGACGGCCGACGCAACGAATATCGGCTGCGCGAGAAGGTATGTATCCGTCAAGAGGGAGCCGATCGGCCGATCGCCGTGGCGACATGGGATTACCTCCCCTCGTCGGTTCAAGCCGCACGGGCCGACCTGCAAAACGTATTGCTCTCGGGTGACTTCGCTGGATCGAGGATCGTTCAAATCGAACGACTACAGGTCAACGTCACGCACGCGAGCGGCAACGCCGTCGTGTTCAACGCTCAGGACATCGCCTGCCTGCCGCAGGACATGCGAGACATCCTGATGTCGCTGCGAACGAAGATCGAGGCTCGACGGCACGAGGAAGTTACACACAGCTCAGGCTGATACGTGTCTGCCTGACACCCGACATATCCACATTGGTGTCCGGCAGATACCGATTGGCAGCGAATCAGTGTCAGCCGGACACCCTAACAAGATAGATAAATCTATTTAACAAGAAGCGCAGCAGCCAGCAGCAGGCTGTGGACAACCTGCGAAACCTGAATTGAGGGGCGCACATGAAACGACTCACCGTCACCGTGAGTGACAAGACGGCCACCGAACTCGACGAGCTCGCGAAGCTACTCAACGATCACCATGAATCCGTCGACCGGTATAGCAGTCACGGACGCCTCACCCGAGCGAGCCTTCTTGCCATGCTCGCTGAAGATGCCAGCCTGGTAGTCAGTCGGCCGGGAAGCTGGGAAGGGGCCAACATGGCCGATGTTCTGTCGTCTCACGGTTACACGGTCTGATGCCATGAAAACACTATCCGAGCGCATAGCAGAGAGGGCGCTGAAGCGCGCCGTTGGTCGCAATGCAAGGAACCGCGCAGCGTTTCTTCTCATGCGCACTGAAATTCAGGCAGCCATCGATGACGGACATTCGCTGATGAGCATCTGGGAGGCACTGGTGGAGGAAGGACACATCCACTACGGCTACCAGGCTTTCCGAAGATACGCCGACGAGCTGACGCGCAGTCAGGAAGTGGCCCGGTAATGGTCAGCAACCTTGCTGCATTCGGCCATTGCCTTCTTGGAGTCGAACAAAACAGGTCTTCTTTCGACCAATGCGGCATTCGCACGTTGTTCTTTCGATTGATCGAAAGGGATATGGCAAATCAACACCGACATGTCAATCGCGGAAAGGTCCGGTCTCATTTCGAAAGCGGTCGCATACCGGGCAGGATAGGTGAAGTTAGCTAACCGGCAAGCCGGCTATCTATCTTCACTCCCCTTATTCGCGCCCTCGGCGCTCAACGGGAATCCTGCTCTGCGAGGCAGCGGCTACCGCCGCTCAGTGCCGGGTCACACCGGCTTGGAGAAGCGATGAACGACGAGAAAAAGATGACAACGCGCAAGCATGGTCGTCACCTCCGCGTGCCCGTCTTGCCCGACGAAGAGGCGGCGATAAAGCGCAACGCGGCGGCCACTGGCTTGAGCATCGCCGCCTACTTGCGCAACGTGGGTGTGGGCTATGAGGTTCGCGGCATCCTCGATCTCGTTCACGTTCAGGATTTGGCCCGAGTCAATGGCGACCTCGGTCGCCTCGGCGGCCTGTTGAAGCTCTGGCTGACGAACGATGAGCGGACGGCCGGATTCACGCCAGCGACCATCCGCGCCCTGTTGGCGAAGATCGAGACCACGCAGGACGAATTGCGGGCCGTCATGAGCCGGATAGTACGCGGATGAATTTTTAGCCGCTAAAACGGGCTGCCGCATCGCTACTGATGTTCGGCTCACGGCGCGGCGTCTCATCAATCGAAGGAGAAGCAAGATGCGTAGAGCAACACGCCCGGCCAAGTTGGTATTGGCTATCGGAATCGCAGCAGCATTCGGTGGTCCGGTGCATGCCGGCATTCCAGTGATCGACGCGACGAACGTTGTGCAAACGACGATCAGTGCCATGCAAAACGTGGCGGCGGTCGCGAAACAGATTCAGCAGTACGAGACGCAGTTGCAGCAATACCAAAACATGCTGCAAAACACACTCGCGCCGGCTGCCTACGTGTGGGATCAGGCGAACCAGACCATCGGCAAGCTCCTGCAAGCACAGGACACGCTGAACTACTACAAGAACCAGGCCGGGAGCATCGACGGCTATCTGTCGCGTTACCAAGACGTGGCCTATTACCGCTCGTCGCCGTGCTTCACCTCGACTGGCTGCACAGACGCGCAGCGGCAAGCCTTGCTTGATGCGCAAGCGAACGGCTCTGAGGCGCAAAAAAAGGCGAACGATGCCGTGTTGAAGGGCGTCGATCAGCAGCAACAAACGCTTTCGACAGACGCCGCGAACCTTCGCTCGCTGCAATCGCAGGCGACGAGCGCCCAAGGTCAGATGCAGGCGCTGCAGGCAGCGAACCAGCTCGCTAGCGCGCAGACAAACCAGCTCCTGCAAATCCGGGGCATGCTGACAGCGCAGGCAACAGCGGCCGCCACCCGCGCACAGGTTATTGCAGATCGAGAGGCCCAGCAGGCGGCATCGGCAAAGCAGCTTCGTGATGGCAGCAACATCACCACCCCGACACCGAAAAACTGGAGCTTTCAATAAGGGGGCGACGATGAAATTCATTATCTCGCTCTCACTGATCGGACTCCTTGCAGGCTGCAATGACAAGAGCACCCAGACCGATTCCCAGCGGGCTGCCGCAGCGAAACAACTGCATGATGGCAGCAACATCGTCACCCCTTCTCCAAAAAACTGGTCATGGGGCGATACACCGTCACAACCGCAGAAAAACGATCAATGACGAAGGACAGCGCTATGAAAACGATGTTTTCCAACGGCGGCAAACTCTCAGTGCTCGGCTTGATGGCCGTCGCGTACTCGGCGACTGTGACGGCCGCGCCGATGAATGCCGATGTGGTCGATTCGGTGATGGGGAAATACCAGGCCGCGGCCAGCGCCTGGGGCAGCGTCATGGTCAATTACGCATCGTGGCTCTTTTGGGGCCTCGCGCTGATAAGCATGGTGTGGACCTTCGGAATGATGGCGTTGCGAAACGCCGGCATTCAGGAGGCGTTTGCCGAAATCGTTCGCTTCTTCGCCGTGCTCGGCTTCTTCTGGTGGATTCTGTTCAATGGCCCCGCGATTGCCGACTCAATCGTCAAGTCGATGTGGATGATCGGTGCCAAGGCCATCGGCCAGTCAACCGATTTTACGCCAGGAGGTATCGTGCAAATCGGCTATGACATCTTTACCAAGGCGTTCGATCAGTCGTCGGTCTGGTCGCCAACGGACAGCGTGGTAGGCCTTCTCATGGCGTTGGTCGTGATGATTGTTCTCACGATTGTCGGTGTGAACCTGCTGCTGGTCTTCGTGTCGGCCTGGATCATGATCTACGGCGGAGTGTTCTTCCTGGGCTTTGGCGGGGCGCGCTGGACGTCGGACATCGCAATCAGCTACTACAAGCATGTCCTGGCCATCGGTGCCGAGCTGATGGTGATGCTGCTGCTCGTTGGCATCGGCAGAACGTTCATCAACGAGTACTACGCCAGCATGAGAGCCGGTATCGACCTCAAAGAAATGGCGATCATGCTCATCGCCGCATTCGTGCTGATGTATCTCACGAACAAGGTGCCCCCGCGGATCGCAGGCATCGTCGGGGTTGGCGGCGCTGGGTCCATAGGTGGCGTAGGGGTTGGTTCGGTGATGGGTGCAGCCGCCATGACTGCGAGCGCGGCGGCTTCGGTCGGTTCTGCTGCGATGGCTGGCGCGACAAGCGCGGCCGGTGGGGCGTCGGCGCTCAAGGCAGCGTTTCAGTCAGCGCAGCAGAACATGGCCGAGGGTCGCGGCATGTTCTCGGACGGCGGCGGCAGCTCGAGCGGTATCAGCGGTGGTTCGGGCGGTGCTTCGCTTGGTGGTTCGAGTGGCAGCGGTGGCTTCGCATCGGCGATGAGCACGGCCGGTCGATTCGCGGCTGACATGGGTGGGAATCTCGCCAAGGGTGCAGGCGAAATCGCCAAGGGCAAAGCCGCGAACATCGCGGGTACCGCCAAGGAACGAATCGCGGAGACGACGGGCGGCAAAATCGCGTCGGCAATTTCGAGCAAGAGCGGCGCCGGCATCGATGCCGGACCGAGTTTCGCCGGCGACAGTCTCGGTGGGGGTCAGCAAAATGCGACGGCCGGCACCACCACGAACGACGAGGTAGCCGCGTTCGTGAACAGGCAACGCCCAACGCAAGACGATGCTTAGAAAGCGCACCGGCCGGCGGCAACCGGCCGGCACTTCCACGGATCAACACCTGCTAGAGAGGTGAAGCATGGCAACTACGCATAATACCGAAGCGCAGCAAGTTATCCATCATGCCGCAACGCAACTCGCTGACCTGGACTTCATGGACCAGCGCACCGCTCGGGAGCTATCAAAAATGGCCGAGGCAGTTGCGAACTTGTTCATGGTCGTTTTCTACCAGGCCGAAACTGGACGAGCGACGCGCCTGGATTTCAGTGAGGCAATGGCTGCTGTACGCGAAACTTTGCAGCACCATTGAGTCGCTGGCGAGCGGCATCTATCGGCACAAGGAGTTTCCATGAACCACACCGACTTTCATATCGGCTTGGTCTTCATGGATTGCACCGGATGGTGGCGTTGCAGCGATGTCGGGGCGCGAACCATCCTGGCGATCCGGTTGGACCACGACGATCCGCACTGGTATGAAGGCCCGCCCTATATCGTCAAAGAAGAGGTGTTCGATGAGGAGGACATTGCACGTTGTCACCTTGCAGTCGAGGAATCGATTCGTGCGGCGGTCCACGCCGCACGTACTTCCGCGCATCCGGGCTTTCCCCATGAAGTCGTCACACGGATGATGGAGATTCGGCACGCACACCCGTATCCGCACGAAGGAGTTCTGCGATTTGACCGCAAGCGTCCCGATGGCGAAGTTCTTCACCCTTTTGCAGGGCGGAAAGAAGCTGATTCGTGGGTTGTGGAGGTCTACCTACCCTTTCGAGGCACCTACGAGACAATGGCCGAGCGCGACTTCATTTCGTTACCGAGAGCTACGCCGGATGACCTCCGCGCAAGAGCAAGCCGTTCGACCAACACGTAACGCGGGTGGGTCGGTAAGAAGAATAGGAATATTATTATTCTTACCGGCACGCGCGGACGAGTGCTACGTCGCAGCCGGCAGAAGAGAGCCGATTGGAGCCGTGATGAGTGACGCCCTCAAAGGAGTCGATGCCCTTATAGGCATCCTGAAAGGCAGGACGAACGGCGCTCGGTTGAGCATCGAGGAGATCAACGACGCGATTGCCGAAGCCGGGGCTGAAGCAAGCATGGCTGGTATCACCCCAGAAGCAGACCAGGCCAATCTGTCGCCGGCCGATCAGATACAGCAATCGAACCTCAATGTCACGACCGAATCGAGAGACGAATCGCCAAAGCCAACCTTCTTGGACAACGAAGGCCCTAGCCTCGACGTTCCCCTGTTCATTACGAGAACCAACGCCCGCGAACTCTTCGGCTTACGTCCCGGTGAGACGGTAGCCCAGGCAGCAGCGCGCAAAGCGACAGAAGGTTAGACGTGCCACGGTTACGTCGCGCCCCCCCCGGTCCGCGGACTTACCCCCGCGTAACGGACACGCGGTGAGCGCCGTAGAACTCCATGTTGACGACGACGACCTCCTGTACCTCATTGATCTGGTACGCGAAAATCTCCTGATGGGCCCCATGCTTGGGCAGCTTCTCGAAATCCAAGCCTGTCGATGCCCGGACCTTGCGCACTGCCGATGCCAGTTCAGGGGCGGCGTCTGGATCGACGGGGATGAACAGCGGCCAGACCTGCAAGTCGCCCAAGAGCTTTCGTCCGCCCTGGTGATGATGAAAATAGAGCGCACGCGCGACTTTTTGCAGGCACGCGCTCAGAAGTTCGAAGTCGAGCTGAAACGGGTCGTTAATCACCAGCGTCTTCCTGTCCCACCGAAAACCATACCGGTGCAGGTTGCCGGCGCGCATCTGCGCAAGCCTAACGACGCTTCTAGCCGCGCTGCTCGTGATCGCGTTGGGAATGTTCGAAGCAATCGCGCCCAATACGAACTTCAGATATTCGTCCGCTTTCGAGTTGGCGTTGTTGTGCGCCACGCAGGAGGGCACCGTCATCAATCGCGACCAGTCGCTTCCCTTCGGGAATAGACATTTGGGCGGGACATGCTCTCGCCCGGTACCTTCGGCGTCGCAGTGGTAGCACGTAGTGGTCTGAAAAGTCGTCATGGCGCCGTCTACGCGATACGCGTGCCGCACAGCAAGCGTCCCAACGGCCGTAGCCGTTTTCGAAATATCTCTCCAACGAACTTCGAATTCGGGACGCCAGGTGCGTAGTTGATTGACACTTGAGGGATCAGGCTCTCTTCGTAGCATCCGTGTAGGCTCGCCCTGTCCAACCCACGACTCGCCGCAGGCGGCCAGCAGACGCTTAGCGTCCCCCATCTGTCAACGAGCTGACCCATAGGTCGCACCGTCGCTCACTCAGACCCTTGGTCGCCGGCAACCATCAAGAACGCATGGTGCAAGTCAATGGGGTCCGACGGCTCCGCCCGAGCATGTCGGCTGTGCCACGTCTCAGAGTCAATAACGGTAACTGGGGCGAGATGATCCGCAGCGCGTGAGACGCGGGAGAGGTAAGAATTGACGCCTTGCGCCGCTGCCGCAGAGGTACCGGAGAGCACATAACCCACCATGAAGCCGATCGAATGATTTTCGCCGTACTTCCCACTGGCGAATCTATCGACGCCTTCGACAATGTATTCGCGACACAAATGCGTATCCGATCCGGTGATCCGCTTGCATTCGATGATTGCATGAGGGTCATGCTCCTGCGTTCGCAAGAAGACCTCAATCATCATCAGCGGAATGTCGGTGCGTCCATCCGGTAGCAATACGCTGCTCTTCGAGCGCGATTCGGTGCCCGGCAGCACGATCAACTTCAATGGCGAGTTCTTCAATGCGCTGCGCATCCCGTCGCGCAAACGCTCCGTCATGAGCACTTCGCCCGCGTCAGCATTTACGTCCGCAGCCGCACACGCTTGCTGCCAACCTGCGGCCAAAGTCAGCAGAATTGCGGCCACGACCTCGGGGGCAAGTTCGATGAACTCCCTGCCGACGGCCGGGGATGTCTCGTAGGGAATCCTCAAGCGCTGCTCCCCACAAAGCTCTCGGCCACGACCGCATCAGCGTCCTCAAGCGCCGCGATGCCCATCCAATGGCGTCGGGCAGCGGGCTTGATGATGACCACTTCGTTTCGTCCATGGACGCGCAGTTCTCGCTCGGCACTGACGGCGGTCGCGATCTTGACCTTCAGGCGTTTGCCGATCCGGGCAAGAACATCCCGCAACTCGCCGTCCGGATTCGTGACGGTGACGCTGCTCTGCCCTGGCCCATCCTCTAAAACGAAGCGCACGACGCGAAGGGCCGCTGCCTTCGGAAGATCAATAATTTCCGCTCGCATGTGCCGCTTTTTGCGCACGGAAAACCACGCATCCATCACCGACAGAAATGTGTTGGCATACGATACGACCTCCACCTTGCTATCCGATGGAACTATGGAAGCTTCGCGGCCATCCTTCCATTGCCAACCAGCACGCAAAAGTCCGTCCCTTACAACCACGCGGTCAGAGTCATTGAGCCCGTACAAATCGAAAACCGCTTCATCCAAAGCATCCCAGTCTTCGGCTTCGAGCTCTCGTTGGCGCAGCGTCTGCTCCAGCGCCACCAAACGCTGGCCTGCCGCCGAACCCTCGGCGGTCGAGAAATCAGGCACCGGTAGCATCTCAACGTCACGAATCAGCAGCTTTCGCTTGTAGATACCGAATTCGGACGCGGTTAAACCGAAGAACCACGACGCCAGTGCAGAGCTCAAAACCATGGCAAGCAGATGTGCTATCTGCTTCTGATCCAAAGGCAATGACGCAGCGAAGTACGAATCGGTAAAAATGAGATCTTGGTCAGCCACTGCCACTATCGCCCTTGGCTGACCGAGCAACATCTCTTTGACGATCAACAGAGGAGCGCGATAGATTTCGCGTGACCGTGGCCGCTGCGCCTGTGAATGGCTATATATCGAAAGACCCTCTGGGATCTGGAAGTGCCGCATATCACGGGTCTGCAACAATGCCAACCCCTTCAACTCACGGGCATCAAGTTCCCAGTTTTCTGGTTCACCTTGGGTTAATCCATCACGGAACTTCGTATTCAGAGAGGCAAGCTGCTCACCCAACTTGCGGTACGTCGTCGTCAATTCGTCCAACAGCATCAGATCGCGGCGGCGACCGACCGCAGCCGCCTTCAGCTTCAGTGGTTGCCTTTCGATCTCTCCGAGGCTCAATTTGATGATGTCGCTTGGTGCTACCTCGAACGAATGGGTTTTGGCGCCGTTGGGCGTCCACGGAATCTGGACGACCGTGATTTGATCCGACCTCTGCTTTGGCCGATGACGTGCAAAGAGAACGACTGCTGGCATCGTTGCGGTCGCAAATAGCCAACTGCACAAGTTCGAAAGATTTACGAGCGTCACCGGGGCCAGTTCACGCATGACATGTTGGGCCGCCTTCATTCCCGTGCCGCTGCGACTAAAGAACGGCGTCGCGCTGAGAATGACGCCGAAACGTGTCTTCTCATGCGAAAACTCCGCGGCCCGCAAAACGAAGTCCAAACCTTCTCCGCGAGGCTGCGCGGGAACACCTGCCGCCATCGCCTTGCGTCGTGCCTCCGTACCTGACTGCCCTTTGAAGCTCCAAGGAGGGTTGCCTACGATCAGGTCGAATTGTTTCGGCCCTGTCGGCGTTGTCAGCGCCGCCTTGCCATCACCTTGCTGTTCGATGGTCCGTGCATCGCCAACGAGCAACGTTCTCCCAATCAGTGGCTCAAACTTCAGGGACTGTGGCGGCTGCGGATTCGGATCGAGTTCAAGCGCCGCCAGGTACAAGCTGAATGCGGCTACGCGGATGGCGGCTTCGCTGATGTCCACTCCATGCACTTGCTCATAGAGCGTCGAGCGAATTACATCACGCGTGGGGACCTCGCCCTGCGTGCGTAGGTACACCAAGCGCCTCAGTGCCTCGACCAGGAAGACCCCGGAGCCGCAAGTCAGATCGAGCACTGCCTCCCGTCCCGACAGGCCATCCATCACCTCGTCGAGAACCAAGGACACGACGGACAGGCGCGTGTAGTGCACGCCGTTTCGCAGCGCCTCCGATCTCTGCCCAGTTACACGCGGCTCGGCGTGCGCAAACTGCTCATAGATGGAGCTGATCAGTTCAACCGGAATCACGTCAAACTGATATGGGAAAAAGCTAAGCTGCCCACTTTGCGGATCGACCGCTTCGAGAAACTCGGCCACACGCTTCAGATGATGGGCGGCCGGTGTCGTCTTCACTGATGACGGAGGAAACATGTCACCATTGAAAGTCTGCGCCAGCCACTGAAACAGATCGGCCGTCGCAGATCGGTCCCGCAGGATCGCCGGTAAAGCTGTGTAACCGCACACTCGTTTCAGTCGCGTGGCGCTGACGATTTCTCGGTCGATCAGGTACTGAGTGAAGATCACCCGGCCGATGAGAGCCTGTGCCGCGCCGCGCGCCAAATTGCCTGCGACGAGATCACGTTCGAGAAAAGCCAGGTCGGACAGGAGCCTCTGATCCACACTCGTCTTGCGGTCAACGGTCGGAACTTGAGCCCAGAACTGGCCAGTCTCGATCGCCAATCGGCCGGCGAGTTCATCTAGGCGATGAAGCGACGCCTCGATGGTCTCGAAGCGCCCAATCAGGTGCTTTTGGGCGTCGCCTTCCTTAGCGGGAGTGCCGAAGCCGTTGTACAGGTCGATGCGCTGGGGGGAAATGACCCACAGTAGCGGTGCGAAACCTTCGTTCCAAACTTCCCGCCGCCACTGGCTGACGAGGTCATCGGCCGGCGGGGTCTCCTCAAACTTGAAGTAGACAGTCAGCGCCGACGCACTGCGCCACAACGCATCCGGCGTGAAGGCGCGGCCGCGGCGGGAAGCCTGCGCATCGTTCCCGAGTCGGAGACCGGCCGCAGGCTGCCCGTCCGGAAGAAACCCGGTCGCAGCAAGAACTTGCTCTAATGTTGCAGCAGTCACGCCCTACTCCGAACAGCTTCAGGCGGAAATGGAAGCGTGGCTTGGGCTGGCGCTGACATCACAGGCAGCATATGTTGTTGTAACCGCGCGATCAAAGGATCAAGCGGAATAGCAAGTGTCGGTTGCATGAGTACGCCCTTAGCGCTCCAAGAATCGGACTCGTACAGGCTCGCCGTGGTCGGAGTGACGAGCACGATAGCGCCTTCCACTACAGGTGTGCTCGCAGCCAGGAGGTTGAACAACGCATCGACGCCGTAACTCACCGACCCAATGTGGACCCCCAGCGCACTTACCAACTCATTCGTGACGGACAATCCCAGCAAGTCGGCGAAACTGAAGCGTGCAGCCTTCCCAGCCTTGGAGGCCAGGTAGGGAACGGTCTTGCGCCAATGCCGGACTGTCTCCACGGACACGCCGGTGAGAGTACGCATCTGATCCTGCGTGAACTGGATGGCGGTGACGGTTGGCATTCTCGTTGTCGGCAACAGAAAAACATGGGGATTGTCACATGTACCCCCGTTTTGAGCAACAAGAACGAGGCCTCTGTCGGACGCCCGCTGCGCTGATTTTCAAGGTGGACACGAATGCTGCCCGGCACGGGTCGCGCAGGGGCCTTTTCGGTGCACGTGGAGTGCATCTCTCAGCTTTTCTAGACCGCTCAAAATTACGGTAAACTACTGACGCTAAACAACTTTTGATTTCGCTCGTTTACGGTCGAATTCTCTTAGTTTTCAGTAACTTACCGCGACACACGCCGAATCATAATCCGCAGGTCCGGGGTTCGAATCCCTGATTCGCCACCATCATTACGCGAAGGCCCGCTCTCAAAAGAGACGCGGGCCTTTGTCTTTGCGCGCGCGGTGAGCCATCTTGTGGGCCACCGCCCGCGTGCATAAGCTGCCCCACCTGTTCAAGTCGCGCCACGGCGTGTTTTACTTCCGGCTAGTTCGCGCCGGCAAACCGTCTCTTTCCCCAGCTCTAGAGCATCCGCGACTCGAATCTGCGTGTAGCCGGCAGCCTTGCACTGCTTCTCTATCGCCGATCCTACCCTCTTCGCAAGCTCTTCCCCGATCCCATCGCCTTTCCTGTCGCCTCCTCGCGTCTACGCGCGGCAAAAAACGACCCATTTGCGCAACTGTTTTGCGTTCACTCCGGCCTCGAGGGCAAAGCCCGACAGCGATGCACCGGGTTGGAAGCACGCCTCGACCAGGCGACGTTTGCCGTCTGGGTCAAATGATCGTTTGCCGTTCGGGAAGACATGCGTCGCCGTCAGAGGCAGGAGGTCGAGGTCAATCGCGTCTAGTGTCATCGTGGCTGCGTTCGCAAGTGTGGAGGTTGCGGACGCAAGCGTGATGTTTCTCAGGCTGGGGCACTATGTGCGTAGAATTTCGCGGTTACTGCCATACTCCGACCATCCGGAGAGATTCAGGCCTGCGGTTGCGGATCCACATAGTGCCAAATGACCATGCCCCATGAGGTGTGCTGAGGGCCTGGCATCGGCTCTCCCGCTTCGACATGAACCGAATCCTTCACAGCCGGACTTTGCCAACGACCAGTACGCGGACACGCTTCCCCGGGCAAGGCGCGCAAACTCGTCTGCGCGACGGATTGGGGGAAGTAGGTCGACTCTTCCTCAGGGATGCTACCGTCCCGATAGCGGGTATCTTCCCATAGCAAGCGCCAGCGTACCTCGTACTCGTCGTTCGTGCCTTCCAATAAATACGTGTGGGCGACACTGCCCTTAAGGAAGTAATTCGGGCAGCCAACCTTGCCAGCCGGAAACCATGGCTCCCAGATTCCCTCGATGGGGATTTCCTCGCCGCTCGCGACTTCGCCGACCCGGGATTCGTTCTTGGCGGGGCATGCGGGAAGATCGGCTGGATACTTACGCCCCGGCGGCCAATACTTCCAAGCTGGAAGCGGTACATCCTGAAACAGGGATTCATAGGTCCAATACTCGAACACGCGAGTTCCGGTAGCCGTGTCTGTTTCGTAGGCCATCAGCCCTTCAAAACCAAAGGCGATCGAGCAATCCAGTGCGTAGCACATCAATTGCTGGATCCAGACACCGTGTACCAACCCTTTGGCAAATTCTGGGTCGCTGTAGGTGTTGTTCTTCAAGCCCAAGGCCAGAAAAAACGGATCGTATTTTCTGCCAACTTCATCTGCAGTTCGCCCAAACAAGACATCGCCGACTTCCGCGCTCCCGGCAATCAACGCGCCGTAGGCCGATCGCTTGTCCAAGCCTCGGCGCAAGATATCAATACCTTGATCCATCTGCACCAACGCGCCGAGAAAGTCATATGTGTAAGCTTTCTCGAGTTCGTCCTGATTGGGGCTCGGCGAGTCCATCCGTTTGGCGTAGGCGTCGAGAAAATCCCGATACAACTGGACGGCGTGCTCCAGGTAGGTGAGGCTCGTCCACTTCTTGATCAGATAGAACGCCTTGGCGCGCGCGTCCTGCTCTTGTGCCTCGGTCATCGTTAACGTGTTCAACATCATTGCGCTCGTCCATCCATTGATTGTTTGCCCGTGACGGCGGCCGCGCGACGGGCGTAGCCCTCTTGCCTGATCTTGGCCGATCGCTCGCGCTCTTCCAGCATCAGCGCGTGGGCCTCCGCCTCACCGGGCAGCGTGACGTCATTCCAGTTCGTTTTACGAACCTTGAGCAAGCCGGCCGCCAATTGCTTCTCTATCCATTCTTTTACGGGCGCGTTGTGCGAGTGACTGAAATCCACGAAATACTGGAGATCGCCGCCAACCAGCAGGCGCATGGTGCCCACCTCTTTATCGATGTCCACTGTTCGAGGCCTGTCCGTAATTTTGTGTTCGAGGCATATTCCTGTCCCAAGGAGAACATATGCCTCGCAAACCGAAAGCCACGCCGGCCGAGTTGCCGGCGATTCCCGCCGAGCTGCTGGAGCAGTTCGGCAATGGCCCGATGACGGCCGATGCCATCAACGCCGCCACGCTGGCACTCAAGAAAGCGCTGATCGAGCGCGCGCTGGGTGGTGAAATGAATCACCACCTAGGCTACGCGTCGGGCGCGGCCAAGCCAGCTGAGGTGAGCAATCAACGCAATGGCAAAAGCGCCAAGACGGTCCTGACCGAAGACGGCCCGATCCGTATCGAGGTGCCTCGTGATCACGAAGCCGTTTTCGAGATCACCTGAGAATTCCACCGCTTGCTGACAGCAACCTGATGAAGCATCGCCAGCGTGATCGGTTCGCGTTTGCGAGTGTGGGGTTTTCGCAAGATCCACCGTCGAAAAGCCGAATACAACAGCCCCTCACCCTCCATGAGGAAATAGCGATGGAAATCAAAGTCGCCGGCATCGACTTCAAAATGCTTGAAAAAATTTTCAATGAAGTCATTGGCTTCGTCACCGGTCTGGCCGAGGTCTTCGCATAGCCTCGTAGCGGGTGTCAGGACTGCAGTCGGGCCGAGGCCCACCTCTGCCCGAACAAACATCGTTACAGCATCCCAAGACGCATCTTTTATCACGGCACCTGGTCCTCCCTCTCGACCAGTGAATTGTATTTGATGACTGTGTTGCGAACGATCGCAAACGCATCGCGTGCAAGCAAAATCCAGCCGAGCCCTGGCACGGCGCGACCGACGAACACGCTCAATTTACGAGTCAGAATGATCCGCAAGGACTTGATACTTTCGAGTGTCATCGTGGGAAGAACACGTCGCTTGAATTCGAAACGAAAAAGTGAGCGCGCCATGACAGATGCAACGGAGGTACCCTTCGTTGCCCCTGCAAATTTCCCTCGCGTCGGCAGGATCGGCCAACCGGACAGAATCAGAACAACTCCCTCGATGTCGTCAATTCCAACCTGCTTGGAGGTTTCCTGAACCGCGATGAAGAAAAACAATTCGGCCGGCGTCATATCTGGATGACCGGCATATACGTAGGTGTTCGCCATTTCCGCTTCGCATGGAAGAAATGACGAGCGATTCTAAGCAGGTAGGCCATCAGCAGCGATGTGTGATTGCGACGCATATCCAAGCTTGAAGATAACTCCAGTGGAAAAAATCCGCGTACCGCATCTTGCGGCCTCGCATGCGCCCCACACCAACTTGCGGCATTTTCCCGCGCCCCTCCCCTATCTCGCTATTAATCAAACAATCGAGCGTAGAGTTGCGGCGTTCCATAACCGGAAAATGCCATGAGCGCTTTTATTCGCGAGGGCGACACCACCGATCACGGCGGCCGGGTCCTTGACTGTTCCCAAGCTCAACTCATCGACGGCAAGCCCGTCGCGAGGCTTGGCGACATGGTGTTCTGTCCCATGTGCGATGGCGTCTATCCCATCGTCCACATTCTGCCGCGCGGCATGGACATGGACGGGAAACCGCCCGCCTTCGAAGGCGACAGGACCGCTTGCGGCGCGCGTTTGATCGCATCCCAGGCAAGCGCCACGGCGGAGCCCACGCAAAAGCCGTGGCGCGTCAAAAGCCCCGCGGTGAGCCACCAAACGGTGAACGACAACCCCGGGCTATACCAGGGCCGATTCCATGTCATGGACGAGGCAACCGGCCGATCGATTGCAAACCATCCATACACACTGCACGCATCCGACGGCAGCGTGATCTCGGGACGAACAGACGAAAACGGTTATACCCAATGGCATGAAGCAGAATCGCCGGCCTCGTTACGTTTCGCGTCCCCATCGACACAAGTCAGAGGAGGAGCAGGCGACCAATGAGCGGAAGCGCATATGGAATCGGCTCCGCCTCAGGATCGACAGCGCAAGGCGGTCGAACAACATTGGTCCAGCTTCGCACGGTGGGACTCGATCCGATAGACAAGAAAGTGGTATGCAAAGCGATCTGTGTCTGTTCGCGCGAGCCAGACAGAGGCGCATCCGGTCAGCACCTCAAACAGCAATGCGTGTCTCGCAATCTCCGCGATGTCGATCGAAGCATGGACTGGCAAAGTCCGTATAAGGCCGAGGTCAATTACGACATGTCGCAGGTACCGCCCGCTCCCATCATGCGCTCCCACCCTCCTCTCGAAGCCCATCCCTACCTTCCCGGCTGGATCGCGAAATACTGGCTCGGCGGGCAGAAGGCTTATCGGGCAGGCTCCGGTGCCATCCGTCGACCGGACGTCGTGATCGTGCAGAATGGCTCATTGCCGCCTACGCAGGACAATATAAAAAGCCTCGTCGAAGTAAAGTTTCCACCACAGGCTCCCGATCTCGGGCAGGCCGAAGATTACGCCACGATCGCCGGATCACCAGACAAGCTTGTCGTCCTAGGGCCACAAAACTGCGACTGCTCCAACGACGACGAAGGCGAAAATCCGATCAGGGCAGTCGTGTCAGACGCACTTTCCGAACTTGGACGCTCACTTCGGGCGCTCCTCAATTCGAGGCCGCCAACGCAGAGGTTGTTCGGCATGCCGCCGGTAACTCCGCCACTTCCCGCGCCTCTATAACCGGATTCGAGCCCTTTCCTCATGGCAAACCCGACACAGGATTTTCTGAAATGGGCCAAGGCGAACCAATCCCGCGCATTGGTCGCCAACGCCCTCCTCGAACCTCGCTATCCGCATGACGGCATTGGCGCAGCCTTCGTAGTCCGCGCATGCCTCTATTTCGAACATGCATTCGACCCGGCCATCCGCGAAGCGCTCGCCCGAACATTCGACGAGTTCGTGATATCGATGGGCAGCGAGAAGCTCAGCTACATGTGGAGCAATGGCAAAGCCGCCCAGCCGATGTCGAAGGTGAAATCCCTGCGCGCCGCCGCGACGCGCCTCGGCCCTGAAGATCGATTCGACTTCGATTTCATGAGCGGCAAACTCCCGACCGACGCAAGCTTGTGGGAATTCCATATCGGCGGCCAGCGCCGATGGCAAGAAGCGCTCGGCAATCGCGGCCTCAATGTCCTGTGGTTCTCGTGGCCAGTGTTCGCCGTACAGGAGCGCCCCGATGCGTTCGCGAAGCTTTTCCACGAAGCCGCGACATGGCTCGAGGCGTCGCACGGCCATGCCGGCATCGCCGCCAATCTCTCGCCCACCGCGCGCGAGGAAAACGAGGCCACGGAGTATTGGGCGAGTCAGGCAATGCCCGGCCTCGATGTCGGTTTCCCCGCGGACTTATCGGTCCGAGCGCTCAAGGGACAACTGAAAACGATCGACTGGCTCACCGCAATCAGCAAGCCGATGCTCGAAGCCGCGGGCGGCCTGAAAACGCTTCGCGCTCATCTGCCTCCGAACTGGTTTTCGATCGGCGACTACGGTTCAGGCGTCGTCATCCGGGGCGGCGTCTTGCCGGAAAGCGGCATCTCGAACGACGAGAGCACACCACCGTCCAATCCACCCGCCTACGTCATCCTCGACGCTGCCCTGCGGCCAATCCGCAGAAGCGCGATGGCAAACCTGCAACGCGGCACCATCAACGGCGACGCCCCCGTCTACAACACCCCGGCAGCCACGAACAGTTGGCTACGCCGCTTCGAAACCGACGAAGCCGGCCTGCTCGCCGCCAAGGCCGCACTACTCGACACGCCCCCGCTCTGCGCAGCCAACGCCTTGCCCAATCCACGCTGAATCCAGGCATCGCCCAGCCCAGCAACCCGGCACGCCAGCTTGCACTCAAATCAACTCAGCCGCCCCGGCCCCCACCGCCCGCTGACACACCACCCCGAACCACCCCAACCCCCGATACGTCTCATACCCCGGCGTCGCCGCGAACGACACCGTCCCGCCATCCGCCTCGCGATAAAACCCCGTCGCCTCGCCATGGGTCTTCAACCGGAACGTCTCCTGCAACACCCCTTCCCCATCCGAACTCGCGATCACCCGAAACGAGGAGTCCACGATCAGGCAGCGCGTCCTCGCCCACTCTTCCTCGCTCAGTCTCACGCCCTTGACCACCGCCGCGGCCTGCGGCGCCCAATCGAAGAAGATCACCAGCGCCCCGAGCACCTGCCCGTTCGCCTCGCCGCCCTCGCGGATCGCGGTGGCATAGGTCGCCACCTGCGCATTCCTCAACTGCGGCAGGGCCTCCACGTCGAACGCCACGTAATCGGCCCCGCTGCCGGTGGCCAGCGCCGCCTCGAACCACTTCGCCCCGCCCACCTGCTGCCCGACCACCGGATACGTCTCGCCGCGCCCGCTGGCGATCACCGTGCCTTGCGCGTCCACCACCCACAGATCCTTGTAGACCGTATAACTGTCGAGGATCACCGACAGCCGCTCGCTCGCGTGCCGGCTCATCTCCTCGCTGTCGTAGGTCACGCAATCCACCACCGCCGAATCGGTGGCCCACCAGCGCACGTCGCAGGAGCGTTCATAGAGGTTGCGGTCGACGATATCGATCATGTTCAGCGCGAGATCGGCACAACGCTGCCCGTCGTGCGCGTGCATGCGATCGATCATGCTGTCGCCGAGCTCGGTCAGCCGCGTCAGCGAACCGGCCAGTTCCTTGTTGAGGATGTCGGTGATCTCGCCGATCCGCTTCGAGACATGCTTCACCTGGTTGGCCACCACGGCGAACCCCTTGCCGGCCTCGCCGGCGCGCGCCGCCTCGATCAGCGCGTTGAGCGCGAGGAAGGTGGTTTCGCGATTGATGTCGTTGATGTCGCCGATCTTGCCGGTGGCGAGGCGCCTGACTTCGTGCGTCAGGTCGACGATTGCGCGTGGATTGGCCATGGTGGTGTCGCCCGTAGGTAATGCGGTTGCCTTGCTTGTTGTTTCTGCTGTTTCCGTCGTTTCCAAGCAAACACCAGACCAATTTACCCAGATGGTGAATATGGTCATCGCCAGGCTCTTGTATCCACAAGGGAAATTGCCAAGCCGCCTATCCAGCGACCCGCCCGCCGGGCGCCAGCACGCAAGCGCCGCCGCCCCGGGCCGCTCCCGCGATGGTGCGCGTGCGCACCATCGCGGTGCCGCGCGCATCGACGCTACCGTGCCGATGCGCTACGCTCTCGCAGCCGCACGACGGCACCCGTTTCCATCAGCCGGGCGCGCAGCCCGTCCATCGTCCACGAGGCGCATCCATGCACGCATTGTTTTTCGACCGATTCGGCGGCCCCGAAGTCCTGCAGTGGGGCGAGCGTCCCGACCCCGTGCCGGGGCCGGGCCAGGCGCTGGTGCGCATCGAGAGCGTCGGCCTGAACTTCGCCGACGTCTATCGCCGCAACGGCAACTACCACCTGAGCGGCAGCGCGCCCTGGATCCTCGGCTACGAAGGCGCGGGCGTGATCGAAGCGGCCGCCGCGGGCGATACGCGTTTCCCGCGCGGCACGCGCGTCGGTTTCGCCGACATGCCTTATGCCAACGCCGAACTGGTGGCGGTCGACGTGGATCGCCTGATCCCGCTGCCCGAGGACATCGGCGCCGAGATCGCGGCGGCCACGCTGCTGCAGGGCCTGACCGCGCAATACCTGGTGCGCGACAGCTTCCGCGTCGCGCGTGGCCACCTGGCCGTGGTCCACGCGGCGGCGGGCGGCGTGGGCCTGTTGCTGACGCAGATGCTGAAGTGCCTGGGCGCCACGGTGCTCGGCATCGCCTCGAGCGGCGCGCGACGCCAGGCCGTGCTCGAGGCCGGCGCCGACGTGGTGGCCGGCTACGACGACTGGCCGGCCTCACTCGCCACGCTGGGCGACGGGCGCGGTGCCGACGTGGTCTACGACTCGGTCGGCCGCACGCTGGGCGCGAGCCTGGCGGCCGCGCGCATCGGCGGCACGGTGGTGTTCTACGGGATGGCGGCGGGCGACCCGGATCCGGTCGATCCGCGGCTGCTGATGGACCGCTCGCTGACGCTGACGGGCGGCGATCTATGGAACGTGCTGACCAGCGCCGAGATCCGTCGCGAGCGCGCCGCCGAGCTGTTCGCGCAGATACGCGCGGGCGAGGTGCGCCCGGTGATCGCCGCGCGCTACGCCTTGTCGGAAGGCGCCGAGGCGCATCGCTTCCTGGAAAGCCGCAACGCGATCGGCAAGATCCTGATGAACTGCTGACGCAGCGCCGGGCGGCGCGTCGCCATGATGGGGGCTAGACCGCCGCGAGCCGGCGCCCGCCCTCGTCGAGCGTGGCGTCGTCCTTGCAGAAGCTCAGGCGGATGATGCCGGTATCGCGCCGGTCCTGGTAGAAGCTGGCCAGCGGGATCGCGCCCACGCCGTGCTTCTGCAGCAGCTCGAACACGAAGTCCTGGTCGCCGAGTTCGGAGAAATGATCGAAGCGCGCCAGCATGAAGAAGCTGCCGCCGCAAGGCAGCAGTTCCAGCCGCGAGCCGGCCATCGCGGCCGCCAGCCGATCGCGCTTGGCCTGGTAGAAGGCAGCCAGGTCGAGATAGCTGCGCGGCTCGGCCAGCCGCTCGGCCAGCGCGGCCTGCAACGGCGCCGGTGCCGAGAACACCACGTACTGGTGCACCTTGCGGATCTCGGTGCTCAGCTCGGCGGGCGCCAGGCAATACCCGACGCGCCAGCCCGTGGCGTGATAGGTCTTGCCCAGCGAGAGCGCGATCACGCTGCGCTCGGCCAGCTCCGGGTAGCGCGCCAGGCTCAGGTGCTCGCGTCCGTCATACACCATGTGCTCGTACACCTCGTCCGACAGGATCACGATGTCGGTGTCGCGCGTGAGCGCGATCAGCCGCGCGATGTCCTCGGCGCCGAACAGCGCGCCGGTCGGGTTGTGCGGCGTGTTCACGATGATCATCCGCGTGCGCGGCGTGATCGCGGCGGCCACCTCGTCCCAGTCGATCGCGAGCGTATCCAGGTGGATGCCGATCGCCACCGGGGTGGCGCCCTGCAGGCGAATCGAAGGCTCGTAGACCTCGAAGGCGGGCTCGAAGAAGATCACCTCGTCGCCGGCATGCACCAGCGCCGTGATGGCGGCATAGATCGCCTCGCTCGCGCCGGCGGTCACGGTGATCTCGCTGTCGGCCCGATAACGCGCGCCGTGCAGCCGCTCGGTCTTCTCGGCCAGCGCCGCCTTGAGCGGCGGATAGCCGGCCATCGGCGCGTACTGGTTGAAGCCGGCCTGCATGGCGCGCCCGGCCATGGCGAGCAGCGCCGGGTCGGTCGGGAACGAGGGCGCGCCCTGCCAGAGGTTCACGGCATCGTGTTTCGCGGCCAGCTCCGCGATGCTGGAAAAGACGGAAATGCCGCTTTGCGGCAGCTTGGTCTCGATCCGGCATGAATTGCGCATTCGGTGCACTCCTGAAGGGCGGCGCCGGGCGCCGCGTGATCCGGCCGTCAAGGTTGGCACATCGCTCCCGCGCGTGCAACGAAGCACGAAGGCGGGTTTCGCGTCATGGACAATGTCCTGCCCATTTTGATCGAAATTGGCTCTATCGCGCAGGCCATGCGCGCCCTTACGCTAGCCCCAATGGTTCGCCGCCTCGCGCGCTTCGCGCCCGATTTCGGCGGCGGCCGGCAACCGTTCGGGAGTCCCCTCATGAGTGAAAGACTGTTCGTCGCCGGCGCCTCCGGCGTAATCGGCCGTGTGCTGGTGCCGCTGCTGGTCGAGGCCGGCTATGAAGTGCATGGTGCCACCCGCCAGCCCGCGCGCGCGGCGCTGCTGGAAAGCCTCGGCGCGCGGCCGGTGATGGTCGACGTGTTCGACGTCGACGCGCTCACGCGCGAACTGGGCCGCATCGCCCCCGACGCGGTGATCCACCAGCTGACCGACCTGCCGCGCGATCTCGATCCGGCGCGCATGGCGCAGGCGGTGGTCGACAACGCGCGGATCCGCAGCCAGGGCAGCTTCAACCTGGTGCTGGCCGCGCTGACGGCCGGCTGCCGCCGCATGGTGGCGCAGAGCATCGCCTGGGCCTACGCGCCGGGCGAGCAGCCGTATCGCGAGGAGCAGCCGCTCGACACCGACGCCGAAGGCGCGCGGCGCATCTCGGTGGGCGGCGTGGTCGCCCTGGAACATGCGGTGCTGGCCACCTCGCCGCTGCGCGGCACGGTGCTGCGCTACGGGCGCCTGTACGGCCCCGATACCGGCGCCGACACGCCGCCGGGCGCGCCGGCCGTGCATGTCGAGGACGCGGCGCGCGCCGCGCTGCTGGCGCTGCGCGGCAACGCGACGGGCATCTTCAACATCGTCGACGACAACGAGCAGGTCTCCAACCGGAAAGCCCGGCGCGAGCTGGGCTGGACACCGCGCACCAGCGCCTGAGCGGGCGCGCGCGGCCGTTCACACCATCTCGTCGGGGGTCGCGGCGCGTCGCTGCACCGCCGCGCCGACCTGCCGCTCGCGCGCGGCAGCCCCGCCGGCCAGCGTCGCCCCCAGCAG
>NZ_VWWC01000272.1:0-5917 GCF_011753175.1 Burkholderia sp. Cy-637
CGCCGGTTCCGGCTGCCACCGGCTCGGCGCCGTCGACGGCCGGAACCCGGCGCCAGGCCCGCTCCCGGCCATCGGCCGCGCCGCCCGGCCTGGTTTCCCTCGCCGACCGAGCCGTCCAGCCGGGCCCCACCCGAGCCGGCACGATGTGGCGATACCCGCCCATCCGGCCTTGATCGCGCCTGCCCCATTCCGGGGCGGGGCGTTTTGCCGATATCATCGCTCCCTGTATCCGCAACTTTCCGTGGCGCCGCCGACCGGCGCCGCGCGGCTTTCCGGGGGTGTACATGACGGTGATCGTGGTGGCAAATCCGAAGGGCGGCGTCGGCAAGAGCACGCTGTCCACCAATCTGGCCGGGTATTTCGCGGCGCAGGGCGCCTGGGTGGCGCTGGCCGACCTGGACCGGCAGCAGTCCTCGCACGGCTGGCTCGCGTTGCGGCCCGCCACGCTGCCGGTCATCGAGGCCTGGGCGCTCGACCCGGGCGCGCCGGCCAAGCCGCCGCGCGGCCTCGAATACGCGGTGATCGACACGCCGGCCGGGCTGCACGGCAACCGGCTCGACCTCGCGCTCGAGCTGGCCGACAAGGTGATCGTGCCGCTCCAGCCCTCGATGTTCGATATCCTCGCCACCCAGCAATTCCTCGAGCGGCTGGCCGCCGAGAAGGCGGTGCGCAAGGGCGCGGTGCAGGTCGGCATCGTCGGCATGCGCGTCGATGCGCGCACGCGCTCGGCCGAGCAGTTGCAGCGCTTCGTCGAGGGGCTCGAGCTGCCGGTGCTCGGCTACCTGCGCGACACCCAGAACTACGTGCAGGTGGCCGCGCACGGCCTGACCTTGTGGGATGTCGCCCGCAGCCGCGTCGAGAAGGATCTCGAGCAATGGCAGTCGATCGTCGACTGGGCGCAGGCCAGGCCGGGCAAGGCCGACAAGGCCGATAAAGCCGACAAGCCCGCCGACTGAGCCTTCGCCGGGGCATCAAAAACAAAACCCGCCGTTCTCGCGAACGGCGGGTTTTCCGTTGCCGGCGGCCGCGAACGGCGCGGCGCTCAGGTCCAGCTCTGGGTCGGCACGTGGTCGCGGCTGCCCTTCATCTTGTTGTGCTCGTCGACGAACACCAGGTCCGGCTTCCAGCCGGCCTTCAGGTCGGCCTCGTCGACCACCGCGAACGCGGCGATGATCACCAGGTCGCCGAGCTGCGCGCGCCGCGCCGCCGAGCCGTTCAGCGAGATCATGCCGCTGCCGCGCTCGCCCTTGATCGCGTAGGTCGAGAAACGCTCGCCGTTGTTGATGTTCCAGATGTCGATCCGCTCGTTCTCGACGATGTTCGAGGCTTCGAGCAGGTCCTCGTCGATCGCGCAGGAGCCTTCGTAGTGAAGCTCGCAGTGCGTGACCGTGGCGCGGTGGATCTTCGATTTCAGCATGTGGCGCTGCATGGTGTGTCCTGATGCGGTGAGGCGGAAGCGCGACGGCGGGCCGTCAGATTTCCAGGTTGTCGATGAGGCGCGTGGCGCCGAGCTTGGCGGCGGCCAGCACCACCAGCGGCTCGCCGCCCTCGAGCTGTTCGGCGCTCGGCGCGACCAGGTTGGCGCGGCGGCGGATCGCGATGTAGTCGGGCTGCCAGCCGCGCGCGGCCAGCGCCTCGCGGGTCGCGGCCTCGACCTTGGCCAGGTCGCGCTCGCCGCCCAGCACCGTCTCGCGCACGCGCTGCAGCGCGCGCGCCAGCTCGGGCGCCTCGGCGCGCTCGGCCTCGCTCAGGTAGCGGTTGCGCGAGGACAGCGCCAGGCCGTCGTCGTTGCGCACCGTTTCGGCGGCCACGATGTCCACCGGCAGCGCGAGCTGGTGGCACATGCGGCGCACGATCATCAGCTGCTGGTAATCCTTCTTGCCGAACACGGCCACCTTCGGCTGCACGCAGGCCATCAGCTTGGTGACCACGGTGCACACGCCGGTGAAGAAGCCGGGGCGGAACTCGCCCTCCAGGATGTCGCCCAGGTCGTGCGGCGGCTGCACGCGGTATTCCTGCGGCTCCGGGTACAGGTCGCGCTCGGTCGGCGCGAACAGCACGTAGACGTTTTCGCTCTGCAGCTTCTCGATGTCGTCCTGCAGCGTGCGCGGGTACTTGTCGAAATCCTCGTTCGGGCCGAACTGCAGCCGGTTCACGAAGATGCTCGCGACCACTGGGTCGCCATGCTGGCGCGCGAGCCGCATCAGCGACAGATGGCCTTCATGCAGGTTGCCCATCGTCGGCACGAAGGCCGTGCGGTTCTGGCCGCGCAACTGGTCGCGCAGCTCCTGGATCGTGCTGATGACTTTCATGGTCGGTAGAGCGGTTCCTCGCGCGCATCGCGCGTTGCCGCCGCGCGGGGCGCGGCCTCGTGGTCGGACGGTTCGCTGGCCCGCGAGCCGGGCAGGGCGCGAGCGTCGGCGATTGTAGAGGATTTGCGGCTGAAGCGCACCGATAAGCGCACGATCGTTCGCTTTTTATCCGGGCGAGGTCGCGCGAAGACGGGACAGACGGGGCCGTGCCGGCCCGTCTTCGAGGCGAAAAGGGGAAAGCCGCGTGAGGAAACAGCGCGAGGCCCGGCGCGCCCGCCTCAGGCCGGCAGGTAGGCCAGGCGCACGTAGATCGGCGCGAAGGGTTCGGGCTGGGTGATCTCGATCAGCGACTCGCGCGCCAGCTCGAGCATGGCGATGAAGTTGACCACCACCACCGGCACGCCGCGCGAGGTGTCGAACAGCTCGGCGAACTCCATGAAGCGCACGTTCTGCAACTGCCGCAGGATCAGGCTCATGTGCTCGCGCACCGACAGCTCCTCGCGCGAGATCCGGTGATGCTGGACCAGCTTGGCGCGCTTGAGCACGTCGGCCCAGGCCGCGCGCAGGTCTTCGGAATCGACGTCCGGGAAGCGCGGCGTGATGCTCTGCTCGATGTAGACCTCGGCGCGCAGGAAGTCGCGGCCGAGCTGCGGCAGTTGGTCGAGCCGCTGCGAGGCCAGCTTCATCTGCTCGTATTCGAGCAGGCGGCGCACCAGCTCGGCGCGCGGGTCCTCGGCTTCCTCGCCGGTGTCGGCCTTCTTGACCGGCAGCAGCATGCGCGACTTGATCTCGATGAGCATCGCCGCCATCAGCAGGTACTCGGCCGCCAACTCCAGGTTCGACTCGCGGATCTGGTCGACGTAGCCGAGGTACTGGGCGGTGACCTCGGCCATCGGGATGTCGAGCACGTTGAAGTTCTGCTTGCGGATCAGGTACAGCAGCAGGTCCAGCGGGCCCTCGAAGGTCTCCAGGAAGACCTCGAGCGCGTCGGGCGGGATGTAGAGATCCTGCGGCAGCTTGAACAGCGGTTCGCCGTACAGGCGCGCGAAGGCGGCGACGCCGTCCACCGTGTCGGGCGTCGAATCGGCGCCGGCACGCGCGGCGAGCGCGTCCTCGGGCGGGGCGGCGGCCTCGTCGGCGGCGCTCACGGGATCAGAAGTTCTGGTAGTAGACGTAGGAGTTCTGCTTGACGCGCGATTGCTGCTGCTCCGAACGCTCGTCGAGGTCGATCGGCTGCTTGTCCCACAGCAGGGCGCGGCCCTTGCGCTGCTCGTCTTCCAGCGCCGGCTTCTGTTGCTTGAGCTGGTTCAGAAATTGCGTGACGTCGGACGTGTACGACATGGTGGGGTTCCGTTCGAGACGGGCCGGTGCGCGCTTCGCGCCGCCGCCCGGGTTGGGGATGGCGGGATTTTACCGCATCGCGGGGAACAGCCGGCGTTCGCGCGCGTCGAATGCCCGCGGTGTGTATCTGCACGCGCGCTTTTGAAGATCTTTCAATGTTTGGCCTCTGTGGCGCCATGTCGCTGTGGTCAAATGTGGTTTTTTCATCCGATCAATTTCCGAGGGGGCGGTATTTGACAGGGCTGGCCATTCCACCCGATGCGCGTCGTGCCCGCCGCAAGGCGATCCCGGGCGCCGAGGCGATCGTTTCCAGCAAGGCGATGCCTGCCAGCCAGGCGAGTTCCGCCGGCCAGGCGCCGTCGCCGTCTTCCCGCTTCCCGTTGCTGCCGCGCCTGGTCCGCCTGACGCTGGGCGGCTGCCTGGCGGCCAGCTTCGCGCTGCCGGCCTGGGCCAAGTACAGCGTCGACATCGACGCGCCGCGCTCGGTGCGCAAGCTGCTCCAGCAGCACCTCGACGTCTCGCGCTTCGCCAAGCGCGACGACATCTCCGACGACCAGTTCGAGTTCCTGATTACCGCCACGCCCCAGCAGGTGCGCGACCTGACCGCCACCGAGGGTTATTTCTCGCCGGTGGTCTCGACCGACGTGCGCAACCGCGACGGCAAGCGTTCGGTGACGGTCAAGGTGGACCCGGGCCCGCAGACCGACGTGGCCGGCGTCGACCTGCAGTTCAAGGGCCCCGTCGGCACCGAGGACCCGAAGCAGGAAACCGCCGCGCGGCTGGCCTTCTCGCTGCACGAGGGCGACGCCTTCACGCAGTCGGGCTGGGACGGCGCCAAGAATGCCGCGCTCAAGCAACTGCAGTCCTATCGCTACCTGGGCGCGAAGATCGTCAGCTCGCAGGCGCGCATCGATCCGCGCACGCGCACCGCGAAGCTCGCGGTGAGCTTCGACAGCGGGCCGACCTTCACGATGGGCGCGCTCGACGTGTCGGGCGTGCGGCGTTATCCCGAGCGCATCGTCACCAACGTCAACCCGCTCGGGGTGGGCGAGATCTACGACGTGCAGCGCATCAACGAGCTGCAGCGCCAGTTGCAGAACACGCCCTACTACGCGAGCGTGGCGATCGACGTCAGCGACGACGCCAGCAAGCCCGAGGACACGCCGGTCCACGTGAAGGTCAGCGAGTATCCCTACAACAGCGTGCGCGGCGGGGTCGGCTACGCGACCGATACCGGGCCGCACATCCAGGGCTCCTATACCTATCTCGACACCTTCGGCGCGGCTTGGCCGCTGCAGGTGTCGGGGCGCATCGACCAGATCCAGCAATACGGGCAGGTCCAGTTGTCGATGCCGCCGAGCCCGCGCGGCTGGACCAACAGCGCGCTGGCCTCGTACACCAACACCAACGTGTCGGACGTGCGCATCTACAGCGCGCGCCTGGGCCTGCAGCGCACCAAGACCAGCCAGAACATCGACTATTCCTACTCGATCATGTTCTACCAGGACCGGCTCGACCAGAACGGCGCCGGCCCGACCACCAGCCGCGCGCTGGTGCCGCAATGGTCCTGGACGCGGCGCAACGTCGACGATCCGCTGTTCCCGCGCTCGGGCAACCTGATCCACGCCGAGGCCGGCTTCGCCGTGAAGGGCGTGCTGACCGACCAGAGCTTCGTGCGCGGTTACGCGCGCGGCCAGCAGTACATCCCGATCGGCAAGCGCGACCTGATCTTCTTCCGTGCCGAGCTGGGCGGCGTGTTCACCAGCGGCGGCTCGGCCGGCGTGCCGGCCTCGCTGCTGTTCCGCGCCGGCGGCTCGAACTCGGTGCGCGGCTACGGCTACCAGAGCATCGGCAACAGCGTGGACGGCTCGGTGCTGCCGACCAAGTACCTGATGACGGGCACCGCCGAATACCAGCACTGGTTCAACCACGACTGGGGCGCGGCCACCTTCTTCGACATCGGCACCGCCACCGATGCCTGGGGCGAGCGGGTGTTCTATCCGGGCGTCGGGTTCGGCGCGCGCTGGCGCAGCCCGGTCGGGCCGGTCAATGTCGACCTCGCCTATGGCCTGCGCAATCGCAGCGTGCGTCCCTACCTGACGCTCGGCATCGCATTCTGACGAGGGTTTTCCGGATTCCAGCATGACCAAGCACGATTCCCCGCCACCGCCGAACGACGCGCCGCCCTGGCCGCTCGAGCCTCAGTGCCCGCCTTCGGCCTGCCCGCGCTTCGCCTTGGCACGCCGCGACAGCATGTTCATCCC
>NZ_VWWC01000273.1:0-5762 GCF_011753175.1 Burkholderia sp. Cy-637
GCGCCGCGTGACGGCGAGCGCGGCGGCTTCGGCCGGCCGCCGCGCGAGGGCGGCGATCGCCCGGCGCGTGACGGCACTCGCTTCTCCCGCGACGGGGATCGCCCGGCGCGCCCCGCTCGCGATGGCGAGCGCGGTTCGTTCCGCGGCGAAGGCCGCCCTGCTCGCACCGGCGGCGATCGTCCCCCGCGTGACGGCGCGCGTTTCTCTCGCGATGGCGATCGTCCGGCGCGCCCCGCTCGCGATGGCGAGCGCGGTTCGTTCCGCGGCGAAGGCCGCCCTGCTCGAGAAGGCGGCGACCGCCCGCCGCGTGACGGCGCTCGCTTCTCCCGCGACGGGGATCGTCCGGCACGCCCCGCACGCGATGGCGAGCGCGGTTCGTTCCGCGGCGAAGGCCGCCCCGCTCGCGATGGCGAACGCGGCTCGTTCCGCGGCGAAGGCCGCCCTGCGCGTGATGGTGAACGGCCGCCGCGTGACGGCGCCCGTTTCTCCCGCGACGGTGATCGCCCGGCACGCCCCGCTCGTGATGGTGAACGCGGCTCGTTCCGCAGCGAAGGCCGCCCCACGCGCGATGGTGAACGCCCCCCGCGTGACGGCGCGCGTTTCTCCCGCGATGGCGATCGTCCGGCGCGCCCCGCTCGCGATGGCGAGCGCGGTTCGTTCCGTGGCGAAGGCCGCCCCACGCGCGACAGTGAACGCCAGCCGCGTGACGGCGCTCGCTTCTCCCGCGATGGCGATCGCCCTGCGCGCCCCGCTCGTGACGGCGAACGCAGCACGTTCCGCGGCGAAGGCCGCCCCACACGCGATGGCGAGCGCCCATCACGTGACGGCGCCCGCTTCTCCCGCGATGGCGATCGTCCGGCACGCCCCGCTCGCGACGGCGAACGCAGCGCGTTCCGCGGCGAAGGCCGCCCTGCCCGTGATAGCGGCGATCGTCCCGCCCGTGCCGGCGCCCGCCCCGTGCGCGACGCCGCCGAACGCGCCGCCCCCTCGCGCCTGAAGGTCGCCCAGCCCGTCAAGTCGCGCGCTGCCTCCTTCGACGACGCCGACGAAACCGGCATGGTCCGTCTCTCGAAGCGGATGTCCGAGCTCGGCCTCTGCTCGCGCCGCGAGGCCGACGAATGGATCGAGAAGGGCTGGGTGCTGGTCGACGGCGAGCGGATCGACACGCTCGGCACCAAGGTGCGCCCGGAGCAGAACATCGAGATCGACCAGCGCGCCCAGGCTGCCCAGGCCGCCCAGGTGACGATCCTGCTGCACAAGCCGGTCGGCTACGTATCGGGCCAGGCCGAGGACGGCTACGAGCCGGCCGTCACCCTGATCACGCGCGAGAACCACTGGAGCGGCGATCATTCGGCGCTGCGTTTCTCGCCGCAGCACCTGCGCACGCTGGCGCCGGCAGGCCGTCTCGACATCGACTCGACCGGCCTGCTGGTGCTGACGCAGGACGGCCGCATCGCCAAGCAGCTGATCGGCGAGCAGTCGGACATCGACAAGGAATACCTGGTGCGCGTGCGCTTCGGCGAGCGCCTGACCGACATCGACCAGCATTTCCCGGCCGAATCGCTGGCCAAGCTGCGCCACGGCCTGGAACTCGACGACGTGCCGCTCAAGCCCGCGATGGTGAGCTGGCAGAACGGCGAGCAGTTGCGTTTCGTGCTGCGCGAAGGCAAGAAGCGGCAGATCCGTCGCATGTGCGAGCTGGTCGGGCTGGAGGTGATCGGTCTGAAGCGCGTGCGGATGGGCCACGTGATGCTGGGCGCGCTGCCGCAAGGCGAGTGGCGCTACCTGTCGCCCGACGAGAACTTCTGATCGCGGCAGCACGAACGGCCGCCTGAACGGCCCGACGTGCGGCCCGCGCAAAAGACACGGCGCCGGCGAACCCGCGAGGGTTCCCGGCGCCGTTTTCATTGCAGCGAGTGCTGGCGACGCTCAGTCGTCCGCGTTCGGATCGAGCCCGGGGAACAGCACCTCGGCGAAACCGAACTTCGAGAAGTCGGTGATCCGCATCGGATAGAGCTTGCCGATCAGGTGGTCGTATTCGTGCTGGACCACGCGCGCATGGAAGCCCTCGGCGATGCGGTCGATGCGCTTGCCGTACTGGTCGAAGCCCGAGTAGTGGACCTTGCTGTAGCGACTCACCACGCCGCGCATGCCCGGCACCGACAGGCAGCCTTCCCAGCCCTCCTCCATGTCCGGCGGCAGGTATTCCACGCTCGGGTTGATCAGCACCGTCTCCGGCACCGGCGGCGCGTCCGGGTAGCGCGCGTTGTTGCCGAAACCGAAAATGAGCAGTTGCAGGCCCACGCCGATCTGCGGCGCGGCCAGCCCCGCGCCGTTGGCGTGGTGCATGGTCTCGAACATGTCGGCGACCAGCTCGTGCAGTTCCGGCGTATCGAAGGCCTCGACCGGCTTCGCGACTTCGAGCAGGCGCGGATCGCCCATCCTGAGGATCTCGCGAATCATGATGGCAGTTCTCCCTTGAGCAGTAGATGCATCCCGTCCTCGTCGAGCACGGGGATGCCGAGTTCCTCGGCCTTGGCGAGCTTGCTGCCCGCCTCGGCACCAGCGACCACGTAATCGGTCTTCTTGGACACCGAACCCGTCACCTTGGCGCCGGCCGCCTCGAGCAGCGCCTTCGCCTCGTCGCGGCCCAGCGTCGGCAGCGTGCCCGTCAGCACCACGGTCTTGCCGGCCAGCGCGCCCTGCGGCTCGCGCGGCGCGGGCGGTCCTTCCGGCCAGTCGACCTTCTCGCGCAGTTGCGCGATCACGGTGCGATTGTGCTCCTCGGCAAAGAACTGGTGCAGCGACTCGGCCACCACCGGGCCGACGTCGTTGACTTCGAGCAGTTGCTCGGTGGTGGCGTCCATGATCGGCTGCAGCGAGCCGAAGTGCTTGGCCAGGTCCTTGGCCGTCGATTCGCCGACGTGGCGGATCCCCAGCGCGTAGATGAAGCGGCCGAGCGTGGTGTGGCGCGCCTTCTCCAGCGAGTCGAGCAGGTTCTGCGCGGACTTGTCGGCGAAGCGGTCGAGCGCCGCCAGGGTCGCGAAACCGAGGTGGAACAGGTCGGCCGGCGTGCGCACCAGGTTCTGCTCGACCAGCTGGTCGATGATCTTCTCGCCGAGGCCGTCGATGTCGAGCGCGCGGCGCTGCGCGAAGTGCCACAGCGCCTGCTTGCGCTGCGCCGGGCAGAACAGCCCGCCCGTGCAGCGCGCGATCGCCTCCTCGGGCAGCCGCTCGATGCGCGAGCCGCAGACCGGGCATTCGGTCGGCATCACGAATTCGGCCACGTCGGCCGGGCGCCGGTCGAGCAGGGCCGACACCACCTCGGGAATCACGTCGCCGGCGCGCCGCACGATCACGGTGTCGCCGATCCGGATGTCCTTGCGGCGCACCTCGTCCTCGTTGTGCAGGGTCGCGTTGGTCACCGTCGCGCCGCCCACGAACACCGGCTCGAGCCGCGCCACCGGGGTGATCGCGCCGGTGCGGCCGACCTGCACCTCGATCGCCAGCAGCCGGGTGAGCGCTTCCTGGGCCGGGAACTTGTGGGCCAGCGCGAAGCGCGGCGCGCGCGAGACGAAACCGAGCCGCTCCTGCTCGTCGCGCCGGTTGACCTTGTAGACCACGCCGTCGATGTCGTAGGGCAGCGCCTCGCGCTGCTCGCCGACCTTGTGGAAGAAGGCCAGCAGCCCCTCGGCGCCCTTCACCACCGCGCGCTCGCGATTGACCGGCAGCCCGAAGCCGGCGTACCAATCGAGCAGGCCGCTGTGCGTGTCGGGCATGGTCGCGCCCTCGAGCACGCCGATGCCGTAGGCGAAGAAGGACAGCGGCCGCTGCGCGGTGATCTTCGAATCGAGCTGGCGCAGGCTGCCGGCCGCCGCGTTGCGCGGATTGGCGAACTCGCGCTGCTCGGCCTCGCGCTGGCGCTGGTTCAGGCGCGCGAAATCGCGCTTGTACATCAGCACCTCGCCGCGCACGTCGAGCAGGGCCGGCGGGTTCTCGCCCTTCAGCGTCAGCGGGATCGAGCGGATGGTGCGCACGTTCTCGGTGACGTCCTCGCCGGTGGTGCCGTCGCCGCGCGTGGCGGCCTGCACGAAGCGGCCATGCTCGTAGCGCAGCGAGATCGCCAGGCCGTCGAACTTGAGCTCGCAGGCGTATTCGACCGGATCGGTGGCGGTGCCGGCCAGGTCGGCCGGCGCCTTGTCGAGCGCGTCGGCCACGCGCTTGTCGAAGGCGGCGATGTCCTCGTCGGAGAAACCGTTGTTCAGCGACAGCATCGGCGCGTCGTGCAGCACCGGCGTGAAGCCGGTGGCGGCCTCGCCGCCCACGCGCTGGGTCGGCGAATCGGGCGTGATCAGGTCGGGATGCTCGGCCTCGATTTGCTGCAGCTCGCGGAACAGCCGGTCGTATTCGGCGTCCGGCAGGTCGGGCTGGTCGAGCACGTAATAGGCGTGATTCGCGCGCTCGAGTTCATTGCGCAACCAGGCCGCCCGTTCGGACGGCTGGCTGGCTGGCGGTTCAACTGGGGATCGGGCCATGCTGGCGGCACTTGCTCTGGTGACAATCAAGGGAGGATTATCTCAGGCGGCGCGCGCTTGCGCACCTTCCCGCAAGCACCGGATCGCCTGCCGCCGGGACGGGAAAACCCGCGCCCCGGGGGCCGGCTTCGGCTTACTGGCTGAACAGGCGCCGCGTGACGGGCGAGCCGGCCGGGATGCCGGCTTCCTCGAGCTTCGCGTAGAGCTTCATCAGTTGCTGCTCGATCGCCACCAGGGTGGATTCGGGCAGCGGCCGGCGCGAATCGTCGACCACCCGCGCGCCGATCCGGTCGGACAGCGACTTCGCGTAATCGCACATCAGCTTGAAGGGCAGGATGTCCTCGTCGGCCACCGGCACGTCGAGCACCAGGGTGATCATGTTCCCGCCCTTGTAGGTCAGGTCGTCGCGCAGGAAGTTGGTGTCGCCGAACTGCAGCATGAACACCGGGTTCTGCTTCGCGTCGAGCTTGACGAAGCGCGTGCCGTCGCGCGACAGCAGCAGGCCGTCCTGCGAGGCCACCGCCTGCACGTAGTTGGCCGACCAGGGCGCGCCGTCCGACATCACGTTGATCGACAACTGCGCGTCGCATTGCGCGGCGAAGCCGTCGAGCTCGCGCGCCATCGAGACCGTCTCCAGCATGTCGGGAAATTCGGGCGCGCCGTCGATCGCGTCGGCGAACTGGCCGACGCCCGAGACGAATTCGGAGAATTCGAGCTCGTTGAGCGGGCCGTTGCGATTCGCCAGTTGCGCGGCCGCGCGCAGTTCCTCGTAGCGCACGCCGTTCTGCAACAGCTCCCAGTTGCCGCCGTCCTCGGGCTTGCCCTCGATGTGGACCGGCTTGCTGCCGGCGCGGCGCAGGCGCTGCGCGGCCGGCAGGATCCGCTCGCCGGGCAGCGACGCGCCGAGCCGGATCGGCACGATGCAGTCGATGCGGCGATCGACGATGGTGGGCGGCGCCGAGGAGATCGTGGTGGCGGCCGGCAGCACCGGCTCGCCGTCGTCGATCGGCACGGCGCTTGCCGCGATTGCAGGCTGCGCCGCGGCGCCGGCTTCGGCGGACTCGGCCTCGCCGGCTGCGTGATCCGCGCCCTCGCCTGCGGCGGTAAGCGTTTCATCGGCCTGCAGGTCGGCCGGCGTATCAGCCGGGGCGGCCGGGGCGGCCGGAGTTTCCGGCGCGCCGCCGAAGGTCGGCTCGACGCGGGCCTCGTGATCGGCGGCCGCGGCCG
>NZ_VWWC01000274.1:0-5801 GCF_011753175.1 Burkholderia sp. Cy-637
GCGGCGCGGCCGCGGCGGGGGCTGCCGCGGCCGACGCGAACGCGGACAACGGCGCGGCCACCTCGGCAAGCGCCGCTGCCCGCGTCGCCGCGCTCGATGCCAAGGCCTTCTTCTCGCGCTTCGCCGGCGCCTTGCCCGACAATCCGCCGCCGCAGCCCGATCCGCACGTCGACCAAGTGCTCGACGAGATCGGCGTGAAGGCCGGCGTCGATCCCGACTGGAGCGGCGAGCGGCTCGCCGCTGCCGCGCGCGGGGTGGAGGATGCGCGTGCACGGCTGACCACGCCGCCGTCGAACCTGTTCGCGGCGGACGGCTGGCGCTGGCTCGGCGGCGATGCCGGCCGCTACGGGCAGGACTACACGCTGCGCGCCTACGCGGCGGCGACGCATTTCGGCGCCGGCACGCGCGACGACGACACGGTGGCGATCGTGGCCGCCGACGGCGATGGCGAGGCGCTGAACGGCGAGCGCCGTTACGTGTTGCATTTCGCGGCGCGCGAACTGCCGCCGGTGCGTGCGTTCTGGTCGCTCACGCCTTATACGGCGGACGGCGCGCTGCCTGATCCGGGCCGTGGCCGGCGCGCGATCGGCAGCCTCGACCGGCTGCAGCGCAATCGCGACGGCTCGGTCGACATCGTCGTATCGGCCAGCTCGCCGGGCCGCGCCCGCGCGGCCAACTGGCTGCCCGCGCCGCGCGCCGATTTCCAGTTGGCGCTGCGTCTCTACGCGCCCAAGCCCGAGGCGACCGACGGCTCCTGGCAGCCGCCGCCGCTGGTGCGCCAGTAAATGGGCGGCTAATGCATAAGTGAGCGGTTGCTATCGGAAGCAATCAGACGGCGCCTTCTGGCGCCGTTTTCGTTTGGGGCGGGGTGCGTCGGAGGGTTTTGTTCTCCCAAGCCTTGCTGGACAGAGGGATTCGAGACAATCGACCCCAATTTCCCCCTCCATATTTCTTTCGGCAATGTCTGTAATCACAAACGTAATCACGATTGTGACCGGGATTGCAGACTTGACATCGTTCATCGCAAATCTAAAATGTCTGCAAAGATAGACTTTATGGATATTCAGACTGGGATTGCAGACATGAAGCGCGATGAGCAACCGTTGATGAGCCCTGAGCGGCTACAAGAAGCTCGCCAGCTGGGAGAGAAACTGGCTCGTCTGCGTATCGCCCGTCGTATTCGGCAGGCGGACGCGGCTACTCGCGCCGGGATTTCTCGCTCCACGGCGGTTCTGTTGGAGAAGGGGGACCTCGGTCGCACACAGGCCCAGATACTTCGATATTTGGAAGCGATCGCGCCTGGTGTCAGCCTGCTTTCACTGCTGAAGGAGGACGACCCTTCGCTTCAGGCGTTGGCGGCACGTGAGACGACGCAGCGCGTTCGCGAGGCGAGCAAATCCGAACTGCAACGGCTGGATTTCTGATGGCACGCAAGAAAACGGAGGTTTTCGTATTCGGCCACCTTGCGCAAGCTGACGGTAATCGGTTCGTACCAGCGGGCATCCTTGGTCTGACCGAGACAGAAGGCGCGCGTGTCGCAGATCGTGGGCTTGCCAGTGAGTTTGCGTATGGCATGGGATACCTCCGGCGAGGCGAGTCGTTCGAGCTGGACCCGGTGAGTTTGGCACTGGGTGAGCGTGAGTCCATCAGGGGGAAGGTTCTGTTTCCCGTGAACGGGCTTGGCGAATTTGGCGGTATTCGCGACGCGGCTCCCGATGCCTGGGGGCGCAGGGTAATTGAAGCTCGCCTCAAGGCGCCGGCGAACGGTTTGCTCGAAGTGGAGTACCTGCTGCATGCCGGCGGGGACCGCGTTGGCGCCCTGGACGTGCGGGAAGACATCAAGAGCCCTGATTCGGCGTCCGCGAGCGACATGCATTCGCTGGAATATGTACTGCAGGCGTCGGAGGCAGTCGAGAACGGGGCGCCGGTACCGACAAACCTGGAGCGTTTCCTGGGCTCGGGCCCATCCGCCGGTGGTGCTCGCCCGAAGGCGTCTGTACGCGACGGGGACGGCGCACTGTGGCTGGCCAAGTTTCCCGCGAATGGCGACAGATTCGACGTGGCGCGCGCGGAGTCCTGCACCTTGGAGCTTGCCCGCCGCTGTGGTCTGACGGTCCCGGAGGTACGCCACCAGGATATCGGCGGCCGACCTGTCATGCTGATTCGTCGCTTTGACCGCTACTGGAGCCAGGTTGGTCAGAAGCCGCCTGAAGACGCCTTGCACGACACCCGCCCTGGGGAGGGCCGCATCGAAGGCCGGCTTCCTTTCGTCAGCGGCCTTACGCTCACCGCCTGCAGCGAGCTGGAGTCGCCCGACAAGACCTATGCCGACCTGGGCCGCGCCATCCACAAATACGTCCACCTGGATCGTGTCAAAGCCGATGGCGAGGAGATGTTTGCTCGCATGGTGTTCAACATTTTCGTGACCAACGACGACGACCATCTTCGCAATCATGGCTTCATACGGGACCCGCGGCGTAACGGCTGGGTGCTCAGCCCTCTGTACGACGTCGTTCCGCGCCCCGTCCTGGCCAGTGAACGAAGACTGCACCTTGGTGTAGGAGAGCACGGCAAACTCGCCACCCTGGATAATGCGTTGAGTCATTACGCCGCTTTCATGCCGGCGCGGCCGACAGCAATCGGCATCATGCGTCGAGTCTGGGGTGAGGTACGCGAATGGATGACGTGCTTCGAAGAGCATGGCGCCGACAAAAAGCTCCTTGACCAGCTATCACGAGCCTTTCGCGACATCAGCGACATCGCTTCGCCGGGGCTCGAGGCTGAAATACGCAGAGGGACGTAAGGGCAAGGCGTGCATTGCCGCTCCCGGCGTCGCCAAATACAGCTGGCAAAAGGGTATTGCCTATGTCCAGGCACGAATCGGACGATGTCCCGCCCTGTCATGAAAAGTGAGCAGGCGCTTTCCGTATAATCCACGACTGGCGAGCATCGACCCGCTTTGAAGGTGCGACGGGCAGGCCGCCCGGCAGCACCATCGCGAGATGCGTCGTCGCGGCTGGCGATCGCCCACGAGGCGACATCGCCCATGCCCGCCGAGCGCCTATACTTCGGAAAGCCGGGCTTTCCGTCCCGATTTTGCAGACGACGTTCGTCGTCCTCTCAACGGCACCTCAGCATGGCCAGCATCCAGAAAAATCAACCTGAGAACTCCCGTCCGTCCGTCGGCAAGCGGCTCGGCGACGTGGCCCGATCGCGCCGCACCAGGCGCGTCGCGCTCGGCATCCTCATTTTCCTGGTCGTGTTCGGCCTGCTCGGTTTCTTCGCGGCGCCGCCGCTGATCCGCCATATCGCCGAGCAGCAGTTGAGCCGCCAGCTCGACCGCCCCGCCACGATCGCGCGGATCGCGCTGAACCCCTACACGCTGCGGCTCGAGGCCGACGGCGTCCATATCGGCGAGCGCGGCGGGCAAGGCCCCTTCGTCGACATCGGCAAGCTGACCGTGCGGCCGGCCTGGAGCTCGCTGCTGCGCGGCGCGCCGATCGTCGACGAGGTGCGCATCGACGCGCCGCGCTTCCACATCGTCCGCTACGACGCGCAGCGCTTCAATTTCACCGACCTGATCGAGAAGTTCTCGAAGCCCTCGCAGCCGTCCTCCTCGGGGCCGACGCGCTTCTCGGTGTCGAACATCCAGGTCACCGATGGCCGCATCGACTTCGACGATCGCCTGCTCGGCGCCCGGCACGTGGTCGATCAATGGGCGCTCGGCGTGCCCTTCGTCGCCACCCTGCCCTCGAAGACCGACATCTTCGTGCAGCCGACTCTGAAGCTGCGCCTCGACGGCAGCCCGATCGCGATCACCGGCAAGACCAAGCCCTTCTCGCAGACGCGCGAATCGGAGATCAACCTGAAGTTCGACGGGCTCGATGTGCCCAAGCTGCTGTCCTACGCGCCGGCCAGGCTGCCGGTCCAGATGAGTTCCGGCAGGCTGTCGAGCGACCTGGTGCTGCGCTTCTCGATCGACGGCGAGACGCCCGCGCTGCGCGTGTCGGGCACGGTCGACCTGGCCGACGCGAATCTCAGCGACGCGGCGAACCATCCGCTGTTCGCGGCGCGTGCCGTGCATGTGGCGGCGGGCTCGCTCGAACCGCTGCGGCAGGTGCTGCATTTCGACGAGATCCGGGTCGACGCGCCGGTGCTCACGCTCACGCGCGATGCGGCCGGCGTGCTGAACGTGCAGAAGCTGGCGGCGGCCCAGGGCGGCGCGAAGGCGGCGCCCGCCGCGGCCTCGTCGCCGGCGGCCGTCACGGCAGCCGCGTCGGCACCGGCAGGTGCGGCGAGCGGCGCGAGCGCAAGCACGCAGGCCCAGGCCAAGCCCGCCGCCGAGGATGCCAAGCCGCAGCCGCTCGACCTGACGATCGCCCGCCTCGCGATCGACGACGGCACCATCCACATCAGCGACGCCTCGGTGGCCCCGGCCGCCGACCTCACGCTCGCCAAGCTGAAGACCACGCTGTCCGGCTTCACCCTGCAAGGCCGGCAGCCGGCCAAGTTCTGGATCTCGACCCAACTCGCCCAGGGCGGCGCGCTGAACGCGGCCGGCGCCGTCAGCCTGGCCCAGCAGCAGGTGGGCGGCCATCTGGGCATCGACGGCTTCGCGCTGCCGGCGATCGCGCCGTACCTGGCCGGGGCGAGCTCGGCGAAGCTGCTCGACGGCAGGCTCGGCGCCTCGATCGACGCCTTCGCGGATTGGTCGAAGCCGGAGCTGGCGGCCAATGTCGGCCCCAGCAGCCTGACGCTCGATGCGCTGAAGATCGGCGCGCCTTACGCGAAGGCGCCGGTGCTGGCCTTGTCGAAGGCCGACGTGAAGCTCTCGCGCATCGATCTCGGCGCGCGCACGGCCGAGGTGGCGAGCGTGGCCGTCAACGGCCTGGACGTCGACGCGGCGCGCCTGAAGAACGGCGAGATCGACCTGGCCGCGCTGGCCGAGCCGGCGGCATCCGCGCGCGGCGCGCGTCGCGAGCCGGCGGAGAAAACCGCCGCCGAATCGGCTGCAAAGCCGGCCGCGAAGCTGGCCACAAAGCCGGCCAACGGCAAGACCGCCGCGGCCGCGCCCTGGCATTACCGGATCGGCGAGCTGAGCCTGGCCGGCGCCAAGGCCAGCTTCACCGACCTGTCCACGCCGCGCCCGGTGAAGCTGGCGTTCGCGCCGCTCGACGTGAAGGTCGGCCCGCTCACCGACGATCTGTCCAAGCCGCTGCCGGTCTCGCTGCGCACCACGCTGAACCGCAAGGGCAGCTTCGCGGTGGCGGGCGAGGTGACGGCCACGCCGCTCGACGCGAAGCTGCGCATCGACGGCAACCGGCTCGATGCGGCCGCCTTCGAGCCGTATTTCGGCGGCGCGCTCAATGCCACCATCGCCAGCGCGCTGCTCAACGCGAAGGGCAACCTGGCGGTGTCGCAGGCGAAGGCGGCGACCAAGGCCTCGTATCGCGGCGATCTCGCCGTGGTGGACGTGCGCATGCTCGACAAGGCCAGCTCGGACCCGTTCGCGGGCTGGCGTTCGCTGGCGCTGTCGAACCTGAAGGCGAACTACGACAGCGAGCGCGGCACCGATGTCGACGCTTCGCGCGTGACCTTCTCCGGCTTCTACGGCCGCGTGCTGCTCGACGCGCAGGGGCGCCTGAACCTCAACGACGTGGTGGCCAAGCAGAGCGGCCCGGCGCAATCGCTCACGCGCGACGCGAGCGGCGCCGAACCGGTGCCCTTGTCGCCGACGGCCGCGGCCGTCGCGGCGGCGAGCGCGCATCCGGCCTCGGGCGCTTCGGCGGCCGCCGCCACTG
>NZ_VWWC01000275.1:0-5735 GCF_011753175.1 Burkholderia sp. Cy-637
TCGGCGCGCCCCGCGCCCGTTGCCGCCCCGATTCCACCCGCCTCGTCGCGGACGCGCCGGCCAATCGGGCCTAGAATAGAGCTTTCCGGTCGCCGTTCCCCGCCCCGCTCGCGGGCGGGTCGGCCGGCCCGCTTCGCCGCCGCGCCGCAGTCGCGCGGCCTTCCGTCGAACCCGGCGCCTTGCGCCCACCATCGATTCGCTCATGACTACCGCACTCGACCAGCTGAAGCAGTACACCACCGTCGTCGCCGATACCGGTGATTTCCAGCAGCTCGCGCAGTATCAGCCCCAGGATGCGACCACCAATCCCTCGCTGATCCTGAAGGCGGTCCAGAAGGATGCCTACAAGCCGCTGCTCGAGAAGACCGTGCGCGACCACGCCGGCGAATCGACCGACGTCATCATCGATCGCCTGCTGATCGCCTTCGGCACCGAAATCCTCAAGATCATCCCGGGCCGCGTCTCGACCGAGGTCGACGCGCGCCTGTCGTTCGACGCCCAGGCCTCGATCGACAAGGGCCGCGAACTGATCCGCCTCTACGAAGCCGCCGGCATCGGCCGCGAGCGCGTGCTGATCAAGCTCGCCTCGACCTGGGAAGGGATCCGCGCCGCCGAGGTCCTGCAGAAGGAAGGCATCAAGTGCAACATGACCCTGCTGTTCTCGCTGGTGCAGGCGGCCGCCTGCGCCGAGGCCGGCGCGCAACTGATCTCGCCCTTCGTCGGGCGCATCTATGACTGGTACAAGAAGCAGGCCGGCGCCAACTGGGACGAGGTCAAGAACGGCGGCGCGAACGATCCGGGCGTGCAGTCGGTGCGCCGCATCTACGCCTACTACAAGAAGTTCGGCTACAAGACCGAAGTGATGGGCGCGAGCTTCCGCACCGTCGCGCAGATCACCGAGCTGGCCGGCTGCGACCTGCTGACGATCAGCCCCGAGCTGCTGCAGAAGCTGCACGAGAGCAATGACAAGCTCGAGCGCAAGCTGTCGCCGGACAGCGCGCAGGATGCGCCGGCCGAGCGCGTGGCGATCGACGAATCCGCCTTCCGCTTCCAGCTCAACGACGACGCGATGGCCACCGAGAAGCTCGCCGAGGGCATCCGCGCCTTCGCGGCCGACGCGATCAAGCTCGAAGGCCTGATCGAGGCGCTGCGCTAAGCGCCCCGGCGCGGGCCGCGCCCGCGCCTGCCGGCAGCACCTCCGACGGCCGCCTCGCGCGGCCGTTGTCATGTGCGCGCCGCCCGGCACGCACTACACTTCTCGTCACGGGGCTCCACGCCCCGCCCTTCATCGTGCTCGCCAGCAGGCCGAACCAGGTCGGACGAGCCCACCAGGAGACGACGATGCAAGTCCAAGCCTATCTGTTCTTCGGCGGACGCTGCGACGAGGCGATCGCGTTCTATCGCGACGCGATCGGCGCCGAGGTCCAGATGCTGATGCGCCACAAGGATGCGCCCCCCAATCCCGGCCAGCCGCTCGATCCGGCGCTGGCCGACAAGGTGATGCACGCCAGCCTGCGGATCGGCGAATCGCAACTGATGTGCTCGGACGGCGATTGCCGGCCCGGCGCGCCGCAGCAGACCCACGACGGTTATTCCCTGTCGCTGAACCCGGCCACGCTCGACGAGGGCCGGCGCATCTTCGAGGCGCTCGCCGGCGGCGGCTCGGTGGCGATGCCCTTCGGCCCGACCTTCTGGGCGCTCGGTTTCGGCATGCTGCGCGACCGCTTCGGCGTGCACTGGATGGTCAACGTCGAGGATCCGGCCGCGCGCCCCTGATCAGCAGCCCTGATCGATCGAGCCGCGCTCCCGAAAAGCACGAGGCCGGCCCCGCCGCGTCAGGCGGGAGCCGGCCTCGATCCTGCATGCGCGGCGGGCTGGCCCGCCGCCGCTTCACCCCGCCCTCAACCTTCGGCCACGTCGAGATAGTCCTCGGGCCGCGTGCGATCCTCGGCGCGCGCCATGCCGACCACGCGCACCGCCACGCTGACCACCACCGCCACCACCAGGTTCACCGCCAGCGACCAGATCGCCGCGTAGCCGGGAATCGCCATGCCGAACAGATGTATCGTGAAGATCGAGCCCGCCAGCTTCAGCGAGATCGCCATCCAGGTACCGCAGATAATGCCGGCGGCCCAGCCAACCAGCAGGCCGCGATGGTCGAGCACGCGCGTATAGAGCCCGAGCACGATCGCCGGCAGGGTCTGGATGATCCAGATCCCGCCCAGCAACTGGAGCTGGATCGCGTAGGTCAGCGGCAACCCGAGGATGAAGGCCACCGCGCCCACCTTCACGATCAGCGAGACCAGCTTGGCGACGTTGGTCTCCTGGTGAGGCGTCATGTTGCGGTTGATGAACTCGCGATGGATGTTGCGCGTGTAGAGGTTGGCCGCCGCGATCGACATGATCGCGGCCGGCACCAGCGCGCCGATGCCGATCGCCGCGAAGGCCACGCCGACGAACCACGAGGGGAAGAAGTGCAGGAACAGCGCCGGCACCGCGAAGTTGGCGCCATAGGCCTTGAAGTACGGCGCGAACTCCGGCATGTCCTTCACGCCCGAGGCCAGCGCCATGTAGCCGAGCAGCGCGAGCAGGCCCAGCACGAAGGAATAGGCCGGCAGCATCGCCATGTTGCGGCGGATGGTGTTGCCCGACTTCGAGGACAGGATCGCGGTGACCGAGTGCGGATAGAGGAACAGCGCCAGCGCCGAGCCCACCGCCAGCGTCGCGTAGGCGCTGTAGCCGTTCAGGCTGTCCACGTCGGGCGCCTTGAGCAGCAGCTTGGGCGGCGGCACGCTGCCGAAGATATGGCCGAAGCCGCCCAGTTGCGAGGGGATCACGATGATGGCCGCGGCGATCGTCACGTAGATCAGGATGTCCTTGACGATCGCGATCATGGCCGGCGCGCGCAGCCCCGAGGTGTAGGTGTAGGCGGCCAGGATCGCGAAGGCGATGATCAGCGGCAGGTCGCCCATCAGCCCGCGCGTGTCGAAGCCGAGCCCGCCGATCACCACCTCGATGCCTACCAGTTGCAGCGCGATGTAGGGCATGGTGGCGACGATGCCGGTCACCGCCACGGCCAGCGCCAGCATGCGGCTGCCGTAGCGCGCGCCGACGAAGTCGGCCGCCGTCACGTAGCCGTGCCGCTTGGCGATGCTCCAGAGCTTGGGAAACACCACGAAGGCGAACGGGTAAATCAAGATCGTGTAGGGCAGCGCGAAGAAGCCCATCGCGCCGGCGCCGAACACCAGGGCCGGCACCGCCACGAAGGTGTAGGCGGTGTAGAGGTCGCCGCCTAGCAGGAACCAGGTGACGATGGTGCCGAAGCGCCGCCCGCCCAGGCCCCATTCGTCGAGATGGGCGAGATCGCCGCGGCGCCAGTGCGCGGCGAGGAAGCCGAGGATCGTCACGCCGACGAAGAACAGCACGAACACGAAGGTGGCGGTCAGGTTCATTGCGCGTCCTCCTTGGCGGGATTGGCGCGCCAGCAATGCTTGGTCTTGCTGTAGACGAAGCCGGTGATCGCCGCGCTGCCGAACACCCAGGCGAGCTGATACCAGTAGAAGAACGGGAATCCGAGCCATTGCGGCTCGACCTTGCTGTACGACGGCACCCAGACCATCGCGATGACTGGCAGCACCAGCAGCCAGAGCCAGCGTTTGGCGGCCTGGTTGGCGTTGGCTTCGTGAGCCATGGCGTCTCCTCTTGTGTCTCTTATGCCCGGTTATTTAGATGTCTTGAACGGGTACGACGATGCGAGGAAACGCGGGCGGATCCGCTGCCGCGAGCCCAGGCTTACAGAGTATAAGAGTCCGAAATGTCGTCAGATACGCGGGCGAACCCGGAGCGCGGCGGGAATGGATGCGACGCCGCCGGCGGGGAGGCCGGCGGCGCGGGGCGCGGGCGGGAGCCCGGCCGGGAAACCGTCAGATCGTGAAGTCCGGCGAGGCGTCGCCGAGCTCGGCTTTCGATGCTTTCAAGGCTTTCACCCACTGGCGCGCGGGCAGCTTCAGCGTGTGCTCGAGATGCGCCGCGCGCGCCTCGAGCTGCGCGTAGGACACCGACAGGTCCGGGCCCGAGAAGGCCAGCGCGACGCGATTGCCCTCGTGCACTTCCGGCAGCGCGATCACGCGCGAATCGAAGGCCGCGTTGAGGTGCTTCATGTTGCGCACGAAGCTCGGGTGGTCGCCGAACAGGTTGATGGTGGCCACGCCGGCTTCGGCCAGGCAGCCGCGCACCGCGCGATAGAAGGCCATGCTGTCGAGCACCGGGCCGCGCGCGGTGGCGTCGTACAGGTCGATCTGCAGGGCGCCGGTGGTGCCGCGGTTGGCCGCGTCGTTGACGAAGTCCCAGGCGTCGGCCTCGTGCACCGTCAGGCGCTCGTCGTCGGGCGGCAGCGCGAACATCGAATGCGCGGCGATGATCACCGCCGGATTCAGCTCGACCGCCTCGACGCGCGCCGGCGCCAGGTAGGCATGCGCGAACTTGGTCAGCGCGCCGGTGCCCAGGCCCAGCTGGACGATCCGCTCGGGGGTATCGAGGAACAGCAGCCAGGCCATCATCTGCTGCGCGTATTCGAGCTCGATCGCCAGCGGCCTTGAGAGCCGCATCGCACCCTGCACCCACTCGGTGCCGAAGTGCAGGTAGCGCACGCCGCGCTCCTCGGAGAACGTGACCGGCGCGAAGCGCGGCTTGCGCGGCGCCTCGATCAGCGGTGCGTCGCTCAGGTCGTCGCGGTTCGCGCGCGATTTGGTCCGCACCTCGGGGCGCTGGGCGAGGGTTTCGTCGTCGCGCGCGTTGTCGCGGCGAAACGCGCGCGCCTCGGCGGACGCGCGCTTGATCAGTCGGGTCATCTGGATGGATCGCGCAGGCCGCGCGACTCGGTGAAAACGGGAGGATCGAGAGCATAGCACCGGCGCGGCGCGGGCGGCCAGACGCAGCCGCCGAATCCCACCTGCGTCGATGCGCGGCTTCGTGTCAGGCCAGGAAGGCGGCCAGCGCGCGCCATTGCAGCAGCTTGTCCGCATAAGGCAGCGCCGCGTAGGCGGGGCTGCTCGACGGCAGCCCGAGCAGCGTGTAGGCGGCGCCGTGCTCGCCCAGCGCGCGCGCACCGAGCCTGGCCGCCGTGCCGCCGTTGAAGGCGATCGCCGCGAGCCGCGGCAGGCTTTGCACCAGGGTGACGAGATCGTTGCTGGCGTGGTCGCGGATCCGGCTGTCGAGGCTGCCGATGCGGGTGGCCTCGGCCACCACGTCCCACAGGCCGATGCCGTGCCGCTGCAGGGTTTGCAGCCGCTGCGCGTAGTCGAGGGCGACCAGCTCGGTGTCGAGCACCTCGCCGAGCAGGCGCCAGAAGCGGTTCTGGGGATGCGCGTAATAGCGGCTCTGCGCCAGCGAGACCTCGCCGGGCAGGCTGCCGAGGATCAGCACGCGCGTGTGTTCGTCCACCACCGGCGGGAAGCTGCGCTTGAGCGCCTGCGGCCCCTCGCTCATGCAGCCGAATCCGACTCGCGCGCGAGTTCGAGCGCGCCGGCCCCGCCCACGCGCCGCCACAGCGCCGGCAACATGCATTCGCTGACCATCAGCGGCGCGCCGTGCCGCTCGAACACCGAGCGGCGCGCGGCGAACGCATGCGGCAGCGGCTCGCCCGCGGGCAGGGCCCGCGCCGCCAGCAGGTGCAGCGGATGGCCGGCGATCACGCGCCGGCTCACCAGGGCCGAGCGGGACACCCGCGCATCGCT
>NZ_VWWC01000276.1:0-5656 GCF_011753175.1 Burkholderia sp. Cy-637
ATCGATCGCACCGCGGGCGCGCCGCTCGGCGCCTGGCGCTTCGGCGCCGATCGCGAGGCCTATGCGCTGATCGCCGCGTGGTGCCTGTTGTCGGCCTTGGCGATGCGCGTCGTGCTGGCCACCCCGTTCGCGCGGCTGGCTCGCGCCGTGCGCGACAAGCCGCGCCGCGTCGCCGCGCTCGGCACCGATCCGCGCCGGGTGCGGCTGCTGATGATGGTGATCGCCGCGTTCTTCGCCGGCGTGGCCGGCACGCTGACCTTGATCGACGTCGAACTGGCCTCCTCGGACAGCGTCTCGATGCTGCGCTCGGCCACGGTGCTGTTCGCGACCGTGATCGGCGGCAGCGGCGGCTTCTTCGGGCCGGTGCTCGGCGCGGCGGTGATGGCCGCGTTCGGCAGCTTCGTGGCGGGGCTCTCGCGCGCCTGGTTGTTTTATCTCGGCCTGCTGTTCGTGGCGGTGGTGGTGGCCGCGCCGGGCGGCTTGCTGGGCGCGCTGGCCGCGCAGGCGGCGGCCTGGCGCGGCGCCGGCCGGGAAGCGCGGCTGCGCCAGTTGTCCAGGCTGGCGGCCTGGCTGGTGGCGGTGCTGGCGATCGTGTTCGGCGTCGAGCTCGGCTACGCGCTGCAGCTAGGCGACGGCGAGGGCGGGCAGCGGCTCGCCAGCATCGGCGTTTGGCAATTCGATGCGGGCTCGGCGCCGGGCTGGGTGATCGCGATCGCGTTGGCGCTGGCCGCGACGGCGCTGGGCCGGCTCGGGCGACGTCGGCCTTTCGGCGGCGTGGCTGCGGCGGCGAAGCAGGGCACGAGGGCTGCTGCGATGAACGATCGGGCCATGCGCGATCCGACGATGAGCAGCTTGGCCGCGAGTCCTCCGGCGGTGAGCAGCCTGACGATGAGCGGCTTTGCCGTGAACGACCCGGCCGCGAGCAGATCGACCGAGGACAAACTGGTCGTGAGCAAGCCAGCCGCGATCGACCCGTCTGCGATCGACCCAACTGCGAGCAATCCAACTGCAATCGACTCAACTGCGATCGACCCAACTGAGAGCAACCCAGCCTCGCGCAGCAGCCCAGCCACGGGCAAGCCAGTCGCGAGCATTCCCCCAAAGCCGCCCGCCGCCCTCGAACTGCGCGGCATCGCGAAGCGTTTCGGCGCGACGCGGGTGCTGCACGACGTCGACCTGCGCATCGAGGCCGGCGAGCGCCACGCGCTGATCGGCCCGAACGGCGCGGGCAAGTCGACGCTGTTCGAGCTGATCGCGGGCGGCAGCCGGCCCACGCGCGGCTCGATCCGCCTGCATGGGCGGGAGATCGCCGGTCGCGCGCCTTACGCGATCGCGCGGCGTGGGCTGGCGCGCGGTTTCCAGCAGACCAGCGTGTTCGAGCGCCTGTCGGTGCTCGACAACCTGCGCTGCGCGGCCATGCACGCGCCCGCGCAAGGCCGCGAACCATTGCGCTGGTGTCGTGATCCCGCCGCGCTCGACGGCGCCGCGCGGCGGACCCTCGAGGCGATCGGCCTGGGCACGCGCGGCGAGGTGCCGGCCGGCGAACTCGACTATGCCGAGCAGCGCGCGCTCGATCTCGGCATCGCCCTGGCAGGCGGTGCCTCGGTGTTCCTGTTCGACGAGCCGACCGCCGGCATGAACCGCGAGCAGGCGCGCGCCACGCTGGCGCTGATCCGCGCGGCCACGGCCGGCTGCACGGTGCTGATGATCGAGCACGATATCGACGCCGTGTTCGGTTTCGCGGACCGCATCTCGGTGCTGGTGCGCGGCGAGCGGATCGCCACCGGCACGCCGGCCGAGATTCGCGCGAACGCGGCGGTGCGCGCGGCCTACCTTGGCACCGACGAAGGCATGGACGATCGCGGCAACCGTGGTGATCGCGTCGGCGCGGGAGATCGGCCATGACTGCGCCCCTGCTCGAACTGCAGGGCGTGAGCGCGGCCTATGGTGCCTTGCCCGTGCTCGACGGCGTCGATCTCAGGCTCGGCCGCGGCGAGGTGCTGGCGCTGCTGGGCCGCAACGGCTCGGGCCGCTCGACGCTGGCCAGGGCGGTGATGGGCATGATCGCGTCGAGTGGTTCGATCCGCATCGACGGCGAGGAAATGGCGGGGCGGCCGACCTTCGAGATCGCGCGCCGCGGCGTCGGTTACGTGGCCGAGCGGCGCGACGTGTTCGGGCTGCTGAGCGTCGAGGACAATCTGCGGCTGGGCTGGCGCGAAGGCCCGCGCGCGGCGCGCGAGCGGGCCTTCGACGAAGTGAGGACGCTGTTCCCGGCGCTGGCCGAGCGCTGGCGCGCCAAGGCGGCCGTGCTGTCGGGCGGCGAGCAGCAGATGCTGGCGCTGGCGCGCGCGATGGTGGGCGCGCCGCGCTTGATGATCGTCGACGAGCCCACCGAGGGGCTGGCGCCGCAGGTCGCGCGCGTGGTGGGCGCAGCGCTCTCGCGGCTGGGCGAGGCCGGCGTCGCGATCCTGCTGATCGAGCAGCGTCGCCAACTGGCGGCCACGCTGGCGACGCGGATCGCCGTGATGGAGCGCGGCCGGATCGTCCACGACGGCGCGCCGGGCACGCTGACGCGCGAGGACGAGGCGCGCTGGCTCGGCGCCGGTTGAGGCCTCGACCAGACAAACGCAACGGCGGCGGACGATGGCGCGGCTCGCTTGCCGCTTCATCGTCCGCCGCCGCGTTGCGCCTTCGACGTTGCCGCCGCGACGCCTCAGCCCGCCTTGGCCGCCGCTGCCGCCGCGTCGCGCTTGGCGATCCAGTCGTGCTCGGGATCGTTCTTGAAGTGCCAGACGCGGGTCGGCCCGGCCATCACGTTCAGGTAGTAGGAATCGTAGCCATAAGGCACCACCACCGGGTGATAACCACGCGGCACCATCACCACGTCGTGATCCGACACGGCCATCGACTGGTCGATGTCGCGCTCGTCGGTATAGACGCGCTGGAACACGAAACCCTGCGGCGGGTTCACGCGATGGTAGTAGGTCTCCTCCAGGAAGCTCTCGACCGGCACGTTGTCGGTATCGTGCTTGTGCGGCGGGTAGCTCGAGGAGTGTCCCGAGGGCGTGCGCACCTCGACCACCAGCAGCGATTCGGCCGGCTCGGTCTGGGGGAGGATGTCGCAGACGTAGCGCGTGTTCGCGCCGGTGCCGCGCACCGAGCGCTTCATCTCGCCCGGCTCGATGCGGCGCGGCGGGAAGCGGCCGGTGCCCGGCGCGCTGGCCACGCCCAGCTCGGTATCGCGCGTGGCGGTGACCGTCACGCGCCGGTCGGGCGGCAGGTAGAGCGCGGCGGGCGCGCTGTCCTCGAACACGCTGTCGCGCGAGCCCAGCGCGTCCCAGCGCGTGCCGTCGGCATCGACGATGTCGACGCGGCCCGCCATCACCACGATGCAGGTTTCGCGCGCGGCCTCGTGCAGCGCCAGCGATTCGCCGGCCTTGAGCCGATAGGCCGCGAAGCCCACGTGGTTCCAGCGCGCCGATTCCGGCGTGACGGTGGCGATCGAGCGGCCGCTGGCGGCGGCCTTGACCAGCAGGTCCTGCGAATGTGCAGGGTTGGCGGTATTCATCACGCGGCCTCCTTGCGAGCGGGTTCGAGCGGGGCGTCCACCAGCGCGCGCAGCGTGCGGTAGCCCTTCTCGGCATAGGCGTAGCTCGGCGCGATCACCGGGTCCTGCTCGGCCTCGACCACGAACCAGCCGCGATAACCATGGCGCTTGAGCCGCTCGATGACGGCCGGGAAATCCACCGCGCCGTCGCCGGGCACCGTGAAGGCGCCGTTGATCACCGATTGCAGGAAGCTCCAGTTGCGGTTGCGCGCGAGCCGGATCACCTCGGGGCGCACGTCCTTGCAGTGGACGTGGCAGACGCGGCCGATGTGCTTGTCGAGCACGGCGAGCGGATCGCCGCCGCCGAAGGTGACGTGGCCGGTGTCGAACAGCAGGCCGACGGCCTCGCTGGTGGCGGCCATCAGCCGGTCGATGTCGGCCGGCGCCTCGACATAGGCGCCCATGTGGTGGTGATAGGCGGTGCGCACGCCGTGGCTGAGCGTGAAGCGCGCGAACTCGTCGAGCCGCCGCGCGTACTGCTCCCATTGCGCCTCGCCGACGAAGCGCGGGCGCTGGTAGAGCGGCACCTCGGCCGAGCCCTGGATCGAGGCGGCCACCTCGCCGTAGACCATCACCGTCGCGCCGTTCTTCGCCAGCAGTTCGAGATGCGGGCCCACCGCGTCGATCTCCTCCTGCGCGCCGCGCTCGGCCAGCCGCCCGGAGTACCAGCCCGAGACCAGTGCCAGCTGGTACTCGGCCAGCAGCGCCTTGAGCGCCTGCGGCTCGCGCGGGAACTTGTTGCCGAGCTCGAAGCCCTCGTAGCCGATCTGCCGGCCTTCGGTCAGCGCGACCGACAGCGGGGTTTCGCCGCCCAGCGAGGGCAGGTCGTCGTTCATCCAGGACAGCGGGTTGATGCCGATGCGGATCTGGTAGTCGCTCATGTCGATGCTTCCGGAGTATGGGGTTCGGGCTTGCCGGCGCGCTCGGCCAGTTGCCGTTCGTAGCTCGCGCGCGCCTCGCGCACGGCCGGGCGCGAGGACACCTCGGGCACCGCCACCTCCCACCACCAGCCGCCCTCGGCGGTGGTGCGGGCGGCATCGGTGTCGATGCAGATCAGGTAGCTGCGATCGGCGGCGCGCGCGCGTTCGAGCGCGGCGTCCAGCGCGGCCACGTCGTCGACGTGCTCGGCCAGCGCGCCCAGCGCGCGCGCATGCGCGGCGAAGTCGATCTCGGGCGCGCCGAGCGGGCCCTGCACGCAGTCCTCGATCATGTTGTTGAAGGGCGCGCCGCCGCAGGCCTGCTGCAGGCGGTTGATGCAACCGTAGCCGCGGTTGTCGAGCACCACCACGATCAGCTTGGCGCCCAGCATCACCGAGGTGGCCAGCTCGCTGTTCATCATCAGGTAGCTGCCGTCGCCGACGAACACGATCACCTCGCGCTCGGGCCGCGCCAGCTTGGCGCCCAGGCCGCCGGCGATCTCGTAGCCCATGCACGAATAGCCGTATTCGACGTGGTAGCCGCCCGGCACCGCCGCGCGCCACAGCTTGTGCAGCTCGGCGGGCAGCGTGCCGGCCGCGCACACCGCGATGTCGCCGGCGGCCGAGGCATCCAGCTTGCGCTGCACGGCGCCGATCACGTCGGCGTCGTAGGGCAGGGTGCCCGGCTGGGCGGGCGCGTTGGTCAGCGTCTGCACCGTGTCGCGCCAGGCCGCGGCCAGCGACTGCGCGCGCGTGGTCCAGCCGTCCTCGGCCTGCCAGCCGGCCAGGCGCGCGCCGAGCGCATCGAGGGCGAGCCGCGCATCGGCCTCCACGGCCAGCGCGCGGTGCTTGAGCGCGTCGAAGGCATTGGCGTTGATGCCGATCACGGCGGTATTCGCGAACAGCGTGTTCGAGCCGGTGGTGAAGTCCTGCAGGCGCGTGCCGACGGCGATCACGCAATCGGCGTCGGCGGCCAGCGCGTTGGCGGCGGGCGAGCCGGTCACGCCGAGCGCGCCGGCGTTGAGCGGGTGGTTCCAGGGCAGGCTGCTCTTGCCGGCCTGCGTCTCGGCCACGGGGATGCCGTGACGCTCCGCGAAGGCGCGCAGCGCGGCGCTGCCGCCCGCGCTGTAGA
>NZ_VWWC01000277.1:0-5602 GCF_011753175.1 Burkholderia sp. Cy-637
TCTGGCCTCGCATGCCTACGCGGCGGCCGGCGCGTAGGCATGCGAGGCCAGCAAGTCGCAATAGCCGCAAGCGGACAAGGCGTCGCGCGGCAACTCGTGCCGGTCGACATGCTGCGCCGCCGCGCAGATCGGCGCGTCAGGCCGATGCGCGGCCGCCGCTTCCGCCAGCTGGCTGGCGAGCGGCATCAGCACCAGCAGCCAGATGGCCAGCAGGCCAAGCCAGGCGGTCAGACGACGTCGGGAGGAGATGGGCGACAGCATCGCGCGATGGTAAACCACTGCGGCGCGATTTGCGTCGGGAATGTGTCAGGCGGGACGGCGGAACGGGCTTGCGCGCTGAAAGGTGAGGCGATTTGTCGCGTGAGGCAATCGGCGCTGGGGCTGGGGGCAGGCGCAGTGAAGACGAATGGTGGTTTATCGGGCGGTGGCGGTGGCGTCGCGCGGGGTGCGGCCCTTCACGCCAGAAGCAGGACGGCGCGAATGCGCGCCGCAGGCTGCCCCGCCCGCCGCGCGCATTCGCCGTGCCACGCTCACCCTCACGCGCCCGGCGCCAGGTCGCGGATCGCCGGCGTGGCCGACGGAATCCGTCCCGCGGCCGCCAGCACCGAGCGGCCGGTGGCCGTCAGCGCCGGTCGCGCGACGCCGTCCTCGTGCGGCTCGACCGACACCAGACGGTGTTCGAGCAGCGTGTCGATCTCGGCGCGATCGGGATCGATCCCGTCGGGCGCGCCGTGGATCAGCATCAGGGTGGCAAGTTCGTGTGGGCTCAGCATGGTCGACTCCGAAGGCAGGGCAGCCGCGTCGCAGACGCGGGGACATCGGAAATACCGTATCGACGTGACGCGATGATGACGAAGGCCGCGCGCGGGGCGGCCTGGACTGTCGCTACGGTGGAGCGTCGAGCGTGGCGGTGGCACCCGCGACACGCTCGATATGCTGTCATGGACCGCGCGCGACGGCCGGCCGTTCCCTTCGATTGTGTTACCGCGGATCACCGTTGCCAGGGGCGGTAAGCGAGGCCTCGCCATCGCACCGCACAAGCCGCGCGCGCGACACGGGCGACGCTCGCGTGCGAGCCGCGCCAGCGCGACGTCGCGACCAAGGCTGGCCGATGCTGCGCCGCGCGAGCGGGGCGAAACGCGTCCTTGCATTGCGCTCGCCGCCCGCGCGAATTCACTGCACGAAACGCTGCAGCTCGATCGTCTTCGGCGCGCCGAAGATCTGCTCGGGCGGCCCGCTTTCCCACACGCGCCCCTGGTGCATGAACACCACCTGGTCGCTCACGGCGCGCGCGAAGCGCATCTCGTGCGTGACCATGATCAGCGTCATGTCCTCCTTGGCGAGGTTCTCCACCACGCCCAGCACTTCCGCCACCAGCTCCGGATCGAGCGCCGAGGTGATCTCGTCGCACAACAGCACGGCCGGCTTCATCGCCAGCGCGCGGGCGATCGCCACGCGTTGCTGTTGCCCGCCGGAAAGCTGTTCCGGATAGGCGTCGAACTTGTCGCCGAGGCCCACGCGCTCCAGCATCAGCTCGGCGATCGCGCGCGCCTGGTGGCGGTTGGCCTGCTTGACCACGGTCTGCGCGAGCATCACGTTCTGGCCCGCGCTCAGGTGCGGGAACAGGTTGTACTGCTGGAACACCATGCCCACCTTCAGGCGCAGCGCGCGCAGGTCGCCGCGGCGCGCGTCGACGGTGGTGCCGTCGATGGTGATCGAGCCGGCGTCGATGCTCTCCAGGCCGTTGAGCGTGCGCAGCAGGGTGCTCTTGCCCGAGCCGCTGCGGCCGATGATGCTCACCACCTGGCCACGCTCGACGCTGAAGTCGATGCCTTTCAGCACATGGTTCGCGCCGAAGTTCTTCTCCAGCGCGCGGGTTTCAACGAGCGGCATGCCATTTCCTTTGCAAGACGCGCGCCCAGCGGGTCAGCGGATAGCAGAGCGCGAAATAGATGAGGGCCACCAGCCCATAGACCAGGAACGGCCGGAAGGTCGCGTTCGAGATCACGGTGCCGGCGCGGGTCAGCTCGGTGAAGCCGATGATCGAGACCAGCGCGGTGTCCTTGACGGCCTGCACGCCGAAGCCGACGGTCGGCCCCACGGCGATGCGCGCGGCTTGCGGCAGGATCACGTGGCGCAACTGCTCGAGATAGCTCATCGCCAGGCTCGCCGAGGCTTCCCACTGGCCGCGCGGCACCGCCTCGACGCAGCCGCGCCAGATCTCGGCCAGGTAGGCGCTGGTGAAGAAGGTCAGGCCCAGCGTGGCGGCCACCCAGGGCGGCACGTCGAGGCCGGCCAGCGGCAGCCCGAAGAACACCACGAAGATCTGCATCAGCAGCGGCGTGCCCTGGAATATCTCGATGTAGAGCTTCACGGCGCCGCGCAGCGCGACATTGCTGGACACGCGCATCGCCAGCAGGGCCAGCGCGAGCGCGCCGCCGAGCACGAACGAGACCAGCGACAGCACCACGGTCCAGCGCGCGGCCAGCAGCAGGTTGTGGAGGATCTGCCAGAAGCTGAATTCGATCATCGCGCACCTCCCGCGCGGCGCAGGAACAGGCGCCGGCCGGCGGTATTCAGCACGAAGCGCAGCAGCAGCGCCATCGCCAGGTAGGCCAGCGTGATCACGAAGTAGGTTTCGAAGGCGCGGAAATTGCGCGACTGGATATAGCTGGCCGCATAGCTCAGGTCGGCCACCGAGATCTGCGAGACCACCGCCGAGCCGAGCATGGTGATCACGATCTGGCTGGTCAGCGCCGGGAACACCTTGGCGAAGGCCTGCGGCAGCACCACGTGGCGGAACGCCTGGGCGCGCGACATGGCCAGCGCGGCGGCCGCCTCGTGGTGGCCGCGCGGCACCGCGGCCATGCCGGCGCGCACGATCTCGACCGAGTAGGCGCCCAGGTTCAGCGTCATCGCCAGCACCGCGGCCGTCACCTCGCCGATGTGGATGCCCAGCGCGGGCAGGCCGAAGAACACGAAGAACAACTGCACCAGGAAGGGCGTGTTGCGGATCGCCTCGACATAGGCGCCCGTCAGCGCGCGCAGCCAGGCCAGGCCCGGCGCGCGCGTGTCGTGCGCGGCGGCGCCGAGCACGCCGATGGCGAGGCCGAGCACGGTCGACGCGGCGGTGAGCGCGAGCGTGGTCGCCGCGCCGCTGGCGAACATGCCGGCGTAGTCGGCGAGATCGCCGAACTGGAGCTGGTAGGTCATCTCGAGGCTGGGTTGGTTGGGCTTCGGGAGGGGCGGCGCCGCGTTGGGCCGCCCCGGCAGGTCAGGCGCGGGCCGCGTATGTCGTCGCCGCGAGAGCGCCGCGGCGGATGTCGCTCGCGGGCCCGCGAGGGACGGCGTTCGCAGGCCCGCAACGGATCTCGGTCAGTGGCTCGCGACGACCTTCGCTCAGGGGCCCGCGACGACCTTCGCTCAGGGGCTCGCGACGACCTTCGCTCAGGGGCCCGCGACGACCTTCGCTCAGGGGCCCGCGACGACGCTCGCTCAGGAGCTCGCGACCACCGTCGCTCCGGGCCGCGCGCCGCGCGTCGCTCACAGACCGGCGGGCAGCGGCTGGCCCAGCCACTTCTTCGAGATCGCGTCGAGCGCGCCGTCCTTCCTGGCCTGGGCGATCGCCGCGTCGACCTTGGCCAGCAGGCGCGGCTCGTTCTTGTTCAGGCCGACGAAGCAGGGCGAGTTCTTGATCACGAACTTGGTTTCGGGGCGGCGCGGCGGGTTCCTGGCGAGGATCGCCGCCGCCACGATGTTGCCGGCCGCGATCAGCTGCACCTGGCCCGACAGGAAGGCCTGGATGGTCGCGTTGTTGTCCTCGAAGCGCTTGATGGTGGCGTTCGGCGCCATCTGGGTCAGCGCGATCTCCTCCAGCGCGCCGCGCGTGGCGCCGACGGTCTTGCCCGTCAGGTCGGCCGGGCCCGCCACCTTGATGTCGGCGGGGCCGAACACGCCCTGGAAGTAGGGGCCGTAGGCGGCCGAGAAGTCGATCACCTTCTCGCGATCGGGCGTCTTGCCGAGCGATGAGATCACCAGGTCCACCTTGTTGGTGGTCAGGTAGGGAATCCGGTTCGCGCTGTTGACGGGCACCAGTTGCAGCTTCACGCCGAGCGACTTGGCGAGCAGCGCGGCGGTGTCGATGTCGTAGCCCTGCGGCTGCATGTCGGCGCCGACCGAGCCGAACGGCGGATAGTCCTCCGGCACCGCGACGCGCAGGGTGCCGCTCTTGGTGATGGTGTCCAGCGCGTCGGCCTGGGCGGCGTTCGCGCCGAACAGCAGCAGGGCGGGGGCGGCCAGCAGCGCGGCGAGCCAGGCGCGGCGGGAGGAGGTGCGGTTCGGTCGGAAATCCATCGCGGGTTCTCGGGTGATCTTGTCGGTGAGTCGGAGCGGTCTGGTCGAGCCGCCGTGGCGGCCCCCGATGATTTAGCAAGAGCCGGGCCATGTGCCGTTCGGCTGGTCTGGCCACGCTGACCGGCACGGCGGCGCGTCGATGCACCGTTTTTGCGCGGCGGCGATGCGTCATTCGGGTGCGCAAGCGCGAGGAAGGCGCCGAAAACGGGCGTGGACAGGGCTGGGCGGGATTCGGATCGAGCCGATCAGCCGTGATTGCAGCTTGCGGCAGAGGCGAAAAGCAGGCCCGGCCTTTGTTCATACTGGTATGACCAGTGAGGACAAAGGCCTGCATTTCCGTTGATCGCGGCCGGCGGGTGGATCGAATCATGTCTGCCGGGATCGGGCGCCGCGGCAAGGCTGGAGCCCCTGTTCCACGCCCGGCGGCGGCCGTCGCGACAGGCGCCCGACGGTCCTTGCCGGTTCGCCGTGTCGTCAACCCGCCCCTTATTTCGCATGCATCGAGCGATTGCACAAAGCTGTCAGTTATATAAAAATGCGAATGATTCTTATCTTCACTTCGGATTCGAAGTGCTTGCCGCAAAAGGGGTTTCCTCGATGTCCGCCGTCCTCTCCGACGTGCAACGTGAAGTCAGCACCTTGTATCTCGACCATCACGCTTGGCTGCAGGGCTGGCTGCGCCGCAAGCTCGGCAATGCCTCGGACGCGGCGGACCTGGCGCAGGACACCTTCGTGCGGGTGCTGAGCGCCTGGAGCGGGGCCGGCGGTTTCGATCCGCGCGAGCTGCGCGAGCCGCGCGCCTACCTGAGCACGGTCGCCGGCCGCCTGGTGCTCAACCATTACCGCCGCTTGTCGCTCGAACGCGCCTGGCTCGAGGCGCTGGCCCTGCTGCCCGAAGCCTGCGCGCCCTCGGTCGAGGAGCGCTGCCTGGTGCTCGAGACCCTGCACGAGATCGACGCGATGCTCGATCGCCTGCCGCCCAATGTACGTACCGCCTTCCTGCTGTCTCAACTGGAGGGGCTGACCTATGCCGAGATCGCCCTGCGGCTCGGCATCAGCGATCGCACCGTCAAACGCTACATGGTGAGCGCCTACGAAGCATGCCTGCTGCTGGCGCTGTGAGCGCGGCGGCCGATCGCGAGGCGCCGCCGCTCGATCGCGCGGTGGCGCGCGCGGCCGCCGGCTGGGCCGTGCGCTTGCGCGAACGCGCCTCCGCCGAGGACCTGGCCGCCTGCACGCGCTGGCGCGA
>NZ_VWWC01000278.1:0-5550 GCF_011753175.1 Burkholderia sp. Cy-637
GCTCGCCCAGCTGGTCGGGGCCGGCGGCGGCGGTCGCGAGGGCGAGGCCGCGCCGCCGGCCAACGTGATGCTCGGCGTCGAGCCGGCCGACGCCCGCATGCTGAAGCCGGGCGACACGCTGCGGATCGACGGACTGTCGCCCCGCCCCGGCACGCCGCGCGAGGGACGCGTCAGCGTCGTGGGCGCCGCGATCGATCCGCAGAGCCAGTTGGTCGACGTCGGGGCCGCGGGGCCGCTCGCCGGCAGCGCGCTGATCCCGGGCACGCGCGTGCGCGCGGAGATCGCCGCCAACTCCGGCACCTGGTGGAACGTACCGCGCCCTGCCCTGCTGCGCGATGCGCAGGGTGCCTATGTCTACCAGGTCGGCCCCGACACGCGCGCGCATCGCATCGCCGTCACCACCCGGGTCGAGAACCAGGCCGGCTACGGCGTCGACGGCCCGCTCCACGCCGGCTGGCCGCTGGTGACATCGGGCAACTACGAACTTGCCGACGGCATGGCCGTGCGCGTCGACCAGGGGGGCGCGCGATGAAGGCCGGCCAATGGATGCAGGCGCATCGTCGCTCGCTGCTGTTCGTGATCGCGCTGCTGGCGATCGCCGGCGCGCTGAGCGCACTGCGCCTGCCGATCTCCCTGTTCCCCGACGTCGCGTTCCCCCGTGCGGTGGTATCGCTCGACGCCGGCGACCGGCCGGCCGAGCAGATGGCGGCACTTGTCACGATGCCGGTCGAGGAAGCCTTGCGGCGCGTGCCCAAGGTGCAGGACGTGGAATCGCGGACCAGCCGCGGCGCGGCGGAAATCTCGCTGAATTTCGGCTGGGGCACCGACATGGCGCAGGCCACCCTGCAGGCCCAGGCCGCGATCGCCGAAGTGCTCTCCACGCTGCCGCCGGGTACCACCATGCAGGTGCGCCGGATGGACCCGACCGTGTTTCCGGTGCTGGCCTACAGCCTGACCTCGGCCACCCGCTCGCCGTCGCAGTTGCGCGACCTTGCCCAGTTCCAGTTGCGCCCGCTCCTGTCGGCGGTCGCCGGCGTGGCGCGCGTGGACATCACCGGCGGCGCGCAGGACGAACTGCAGGTGGCCGTCGACCCGCAACGGCTGGCCGCCTTCGGCCTGTCGGTGGCCGACGTCTCGCGGGCGGTCGGCGCCGGCAACCTGCTGATGGCCACCGGCCGCATCGAGGATCACGACAAGCTCTACCTGGTGGTGGCCGATGCGGCCTTCGACGGCCTGGACGCGCTGCGCAAGGTGGTGGTGGCCAGCCACGGCGGCACCCAGGTGCGGCTCGACCAGGTGGCGACCGTCACGCGCGGCGTGGTCCCGCAATGGATCCGGGTCACCGCCGACGGCCGCGACGCCGTGCTGGTCAACGTCTACCAGCAACCTGGCGCGAACAGCGTGGCGATGGCCGCCGCGATCCGCGCCAGGCTCGACGGCTTCGCCGCGCAGATGCCGGCCGGCGTGCACCTCGCGAACTGGTACGACCAGAGCGAGCTGGTGGTGGCCTCGGCGTCGAGCGTGCGCGACGCGCTCCTGATCGGCGTGCTGCTGGCCGCCGCGACCCTGTTCGTGTTCCTGCGCAACCTGAAGATCACGCTGATCGCGGTGGCCCTGGTGCCGGTGGTGATGGCGGCCACCATCCTGCTGCTGAGCGTGGCCGGAATGGGCTTCAACATCATGACGCTGGGCGGGATGGCAGCGGCCGTGGGGCTGGTGATCGACGACGCGATCGTGATGATCGAGCACATCGTGCGGCGCCTGCGCGAGCCGAACCAGCACGGTTACCACGGCCGCGTGATGCGCGCGGCGCTCGAATTCACGCGCCCGCTGGCCGGCTCGTCGGCGGCCACGCTGATCATCTTCGTGCCGCTTGCCTTCCTGTCGGGGGTGACCGGCGCCTTCTTCAAGGCGCTGTCGGTGACCATGGCCAGCGCGCTGCTGATCTCGTTCCTGGTCACCTGGCTGGCGATCCCGATCCTCTGCGACCGCTGGCTCGGCGCGAAGGATGCCGAGGCGCACCGCGAGACGCGGCTCGCCGCCTGGTTCAGGCAGCGCTACACGGCGCTGGTCACGCGCGCCAGCGCCAGGCCTTGGTGGCTGCTGGCCGGCGTGCTGCCGCTGCTGGCCGCGTCGGCCTTCGCCTATACGCAGGTGGGCAGCGGCTTCATGCCCTCCATGGACGAGGGTGGCTTCGTGCTCGACTACCACACCGCGCCGGGTACCTCGGTGGCCGAGACCGACCGGCTGATCCGGCAGGTGGAGGCGATCGTGCGCGCCAACCCCAATGTCGACACCTATTCGCGCCGTACCGGCGCGGGCCTGGGCGGCGATCTCAACGAGCCCAACAAGGGCGACTTCTTCATCCGGCTCAAATCCGGCAAGCGTGAACCGATCGCGGTGGTGATGGAGGAGATCCGCGCGCGCGTCGACACCCAGGTGCCCGGGGTGAGCATCGAACTCGCCCAGTTGATGGAGGACCTGATCGGCGACCTGACCGCCGTGCCTCAGCCCGTGCAGATCCGGATCTATGCCGACGACAGCGCCATGCTCGAACGCACCGCGCGGCAGGTCGCCGCGAAGATCGGCACGATCCGCGGCATCGTCGACGTGAACGACGGTATCAACCCGGCCGGCGACGCGCTCGAGCTGCACCTGCGCGCGGATGCCGCCGCCGCCGAGGGCATGGATCCGCAGGCGATCGCCCAGCAGCTCTCCGACCTGCTGCAGGGCACGGTCGCCACCCAGTACCAGCTCGGCCCGAAGACGATCGGCGTGCGCGTGCAACTGGCCGGCGCCCGGCGCCTGACCGATTCCGAGCTCGGCCGCCTGTCGATCCGCGCACCGGACGGCCACCTGTTCGCGCTGTCGCGCGTGGCCGCGCCCGAAACCGTCAGCGGCCAGCCCGAGATCAGCCGCGACAACCTGAAGAGAATGGTGGCGGTCACCGCGCGCATCGACGGTCGCGACCTCGGCTCGACCATCGCCGAGGTGCGCCGCGCGCTGGCCGCGCCCTCGCTGCTGCCGGCCGGCGTCTACTACGAGCTGGGCGGCCTCTACCAGCAGCAGCAGATCGCGTTTCGCGGCCTGCTGGCGGTGTTCGGCGCGGCCCTCGCGCTGGTGTTCGCCCTGCTGCTGTTCCTCTACGAGCGGCTGCGCATCGCGCTGGCCGTGCTCGCCATGCCCCTGCTGGCCACCGGCGCGGTGTTCGTCGGGCTGTGGCTCACGGGCATCGAACTGAACATCTCGGCGATGATGGGAATGACGATGATCGTGGGCATCGTCACCGAGGTCGCGATCTTCTACGTGTCGGAGTTCCACGCGCTGATCGACGAGGACGGCATGGCCGTTCGCGAGGCGCTGATCGCCGCCGGCCGCAACCGCTTGCGGCCGATCGCGATGACCACGATCGCCGCGATCCTCGCCCTGCTGCCGCTCGCCTTCGCGATCGGCCAAGGCTCGGCGATGCAGCAGCCGCTCGCGATCGCGATCATTTCCGGCCTCGCGGTGCAGTTGCCGCTGGTGCTGGTGGTGCTGCCGGCCTTGCTGCGGCTGCTGCTGGCACCGCGCGACGGTCGCGGCGAGCCCGAAGCGGACGCCCCCGCCGCGCACTCGCCGACCGAAGGCTGAAGCGGACGCCCCCGCCGCGCTCGCCTCAACCAGGCAGGGCCACCTCGCTCGGCGTGATGCCGGCAGGCGCGGGTTGCCGCGGCTGCAGCAGGTGCAATGACACATGGCAGGCCGGCAGTGGCGCATCGAATGCGTGGCGCGTGGTCTTGACCGGATAGAGATCGCCCGCCAGGGCCCGCGCGACGATGGCCTCGGGCGTCACCGCGTAGCCGGCGCGCGTGGCCTCGACCGGGACCTCGCGATACGCGAGCAGCAGCACCGGCACCCGCGCCAGGCCGAGCGCCAGCGCGGCGGCCAGCCGGTGATGGCCGTCCATCACCACCAGGCTGGCGCGCTCGGCCACCAGCGGCACGCGCCAGATGCCGCCGTCGCGCATCGAGTCGGCCAGCGCGGCCGCGTGGTCGGGATCGTGCCGTTCATGCGGCAACAATCGGACGGGGTCGATAAAGCGCAGATGCAGGGCGCGCAGCTTGCTCATGCCGGTTCGCCCCCGAAAAAGATCCGCTCCGGATGCGGATGGCTGAGGAAATCGTGATGCGAGATATGCCAGCCGTAGGCGCCGGCCAGCCGGAACACCACCCGGTCGCCGACGCGCAAGCGCTCGACATGGACCTCGCGGGCGAACACGTCCTTGGGCGTGCAGAGCTCGCCGCACAGGCTGATCCTGCCGTCGCGCAATTCCGGCCGCGCGAACGCATAGGGCCAGGCGTCGTTCGGCACCACCTGGAACGGGTGGTCGTGCTGCCAGGACGCGGGCAGGCGGAAGTGATGCGTGCCGCCGCGCAGCACCGCGAAGTCCCGGCCGTGATTGCGCTTCAGGTCGATCACCTCGGCCACGTAGCAACCGCAATCGGCCGAGATGAAACGCCCGCACTCGAACACGATGCGGCAGTCGACTCGCTGCTGCGCCAGCAGCCCGTGCAGCCCATCGCAGAAGCCGGTCCAGTCGAACTCCCGCGCGGGATCCGCATAGTCGATACCAATCCCGCCGCCGACGTTCAGTATCTCGAGCACGAGGCCATGCGAATCGCGCAGCGCGGCCGCGATGCCGAGGTAATGATCGATCAGCGCCAGGTGCGAGCGCGCGTCCAGGTTGTTCGACAGCGCGTGCAGATGCAGCCCTGCCAGCCGGATGCCCGGCAGCGCGGCCGCCAGCGCGATCAGCGCCGGCGCCTGGCGCTCGTCGATGCCGAACTGGGTGGCCTGCCCGCCCATCGTCAGCGTGCCGGTGGCGCGCGGCGCCGCGCCTTCCCTGCCGAACGGCAGCGGGTTCAGGCGCAACAGCACGCGCGCCGGTCGCCCCGCCTCGCGCGCGATCGCATCGAGTCGCCGCAACTGCAGCTCGCTCTCGACATGGATCAGTTCGACGCCATGCTCGAGCGCGCCGCGCAGCTCGCGATCGGTCTTGCCGGGGCCGCCGAACACGATCCGCGCATCGCCGGCCGCCTCGCGCACGCGCTCGATCTCGCCGAGCGAGGCCACCTCGAAACCCGCCACCGTGCCACGCAACGCGGCCAGCACCGGTGCGTCGCTGTTGGCCTTGACGGCATAGAACAGCTCGCATCGCTCGGGCAGCGGCGCCACCAGCCGCATGGCACGGGCACGCAGATGGTCGAGGTCGTACAGATAGGCGCAGGCCGGCGACGGCGCCCGCGCGAGATAACGTTCGATGATGTCGCGGTTCATGCGGTACCTGCCTGGAAAAAGCGGAGATGGTGTTCGCGCGTGGCCGCCAGCGCGCGGCGCGCGATCCCGCGGTCGTCGCCGGTGATCACCAGCCGGGCGCCCGCGCGGGCGGCGGCGGCGATCTCCTCGTCGTCGCGCGGCAGGGCCATCGCGAGTTTGTGATGACGGTGCGCGGCTGCCTCGACGCGCGCGAGCGCATCGCGCACGGCCGGGTCGCGGGTGCGCCATGGCAGC
>NZ_VWWC01000279.1:0-5581 GCF_011753175.1 Burkholderia sp. Cy-637
GGGAAGCCTGACGATTACCTACTTTCACACGGGCAATCCGCACTATCATCGGCGTGGAGTCGTTTCACGGTCCTGTTCGGGATGGGAAGGGGTGGTACCGACTCGCTATGGTCATCAGGCTAAAGGGGTTGTCGCGTCGCTATTGAGCGCCACGACCAATCTCGAAGAAGTAGTAACGGGGTTGTGTGTATCAGCACACGAGACTCAATCTGTATGACCTGTCGCGCTCCAAGATCCTGAGCTTATGCTCAGGACGGGACGGCCGCGGTGCATTCGCACCTGCGAACATCGGCGCAGACTGGTTATAGGATCAAGCCTTACGGGCAATTAGTATCAGTTAGCTGAACGCATTACTGCGCTTACACACCTGACCTATCAACGTCCTGGTCTCGAACGACCCTTCAAGGAGGTCAAGCCTCCAGGGATATCTCATCTTAAGGCGAGTTTCCCGCTTAGATGCTTTCAGCGGTTATCTCTTCCGAACATAGCTACCCGGCGATGCCACTGGCGTGACAACCGGTACACCAGAGGTTCGTCCACTCCGGTCCTCTCGTACTAGGAGCAGCCCCCTTCAAATATCCAACGCCCACGGCAGATAGGGACCAAACTGTCTCACGACGTTTTAAACCCAGCTCACGTACCTCTTTAAATGGCGAACAGCCATACCCTTGGGACCGGCTACAGCCCCAGGATGAGATGAGCCGACATCGAGGTGCCAAACACCGCCGTCGATATGAACTCTTGGGCGGTATCAGCCTGTTATCCCCAGAGTACCTTTTATCCGTTGAGCGATGGCCCTTCCATACAGAACCACCGGATCACTATGACCTGCTTTCGCACCTGCTCGACTTGTCGGTCTCGCAGTTAAGCACGCTTATGCCATTGCACTATCAGCACGATTTCCGACCGTACCTAGCGTACCTTCGTACTCCTCCGTTACACTTTGGGAGGAGACCGCCCCAGTCAAACTGCCTACCATGCACTGTCCCCGACCCGGATCACGGGCCAAGGTTAGAACCTCAAACAAACCAGGGTGGTATTTCAAGGACGGCTCCACCGAAACTAGCGTTCCGGTTTCATAGCCTCCCACCTATCCTACACAGATCGGTTCAAAGTCCAATGCAAAGCTACAGTAAAGGTTCATGGGGTCTTTCCGTCTAGCCGCGGGGAGATTGCATCATCACAAACACTTCAACTTCGCTGAGTCTCGGGAGGAGACAGTGTGGCCATCGTTACGCCATTCGTGCAGGTCGGAACTTACCCGACAAGGAATTTCGCTACCTTAGGACCGTTATAGTTACGGCCGCCGTTTACCGGGACTTCAATCAAGAGCTTGCACCCCATCATTTAATCTTCCGGCACCGGGCAGGCGTCACACCCTATACGTCCACTTTCGTGTTTGCAGAGTGCTGTGTTTTTATTAAACAGTCGCAGCCACCAGTTTATTGCAACCCCTTCACCCTTCTGGCGCAGGCCAGTCAAGCTACAGGGGCGTACCTTATCCCGAAGTTACGGTACCAATTTGCCGAGTTCCTTCTCCCGAGTTCTCTCAAGCGCCTTAGAATACTCATCTCGCCCACCTGTGTCGGTTTGCGGTACGGTCACTGTTAAACTGAAGCTTAGAGGCTTTTCTTGGAACCACTTCCAATTGCTTCGCTTCCTAAGAAGCTCGCGCCACGCCCTTGAATTCTGCACCCGGATTTGCCTAAGTGCCTTCTCCAACGCAGCGACCGGGACTTCCAACACCCGGACAACCTTCCGCGATCCGTCCCCCCATCGCATTTAACAATGGTGCAGGAATATTGACCTGCTTCCCATCAGCTACGCATTTCTGCCTCGCCTTAGGGGCCGACTCACCCTACGCCGATGAACGTTGCGTAGGAAACCTTGGGCTTACGGCGAGGGGGCCTTTCACCCCCTTTATCGCTACTCATGTCAGCATTCGCACTTCCGATACCTCCAGCACACTTTACAATGCACCTTCGCAGGCTTACGGAACGCTCTCCTACCATGCACATAAATGTGCATCCGCAGCTTCGGTATATAGCTTAGCCCCGTTACATCTTCCGCGCAGGACGACTCGATCAGTGAGCTATTACGCTTTCTTTAAAGGGTGGCTGCTTCTAAGCCAACCTCCTGACTGTTTTAGCCTTCCCACTTCGTTTCCCACTTAGCTATATTTGGGGACCTTAGCTGGCGGTCTGGGTTGTTTCCCTCTTGACACCGGACGTTAGCACCCGATGTCTGTCTCCCGTGATTGCACTCTTCGGTATTCGGAGTTTGCTATGGCGGGGTAATCCGCAATGGACCCCCCAACCATGACAGTGCTCTACCCCCGAAGGTGAGACACGAGGCACTACCTAAATAGTTTTCGGAGAGAACCAGCTATTTCCAAGTTTGTTTAGCCTTTCACCCCTATCCACAGCTCATCCCCTAACTTTTCAACGTTAGTGGGTTCGGACCTCCAGTACGTGTTACCGCACCTTCATCCTGGCCATGGATAGATCACTTGGTTTCGGGTCTACGCCCAGCAACTGAACGCCCTATTCGGACTCGCTTTCGCTACGCCTGCCCTATTCGGTTAAGCTTGCTACTGAACGTAAGTCGCTGACCCATTATACAAAAGGTACGCCGTCACCCCTTACGAGGCTCCGACTGTTTGTATGCATGCGGTTTCAGGATCTATTTCACTCCCCTCCCGGGGTTCTTTTCGCCTTTCCCTCACGGTACTGGTTCACTATCGGTCGATCACGAGTATTTAGCCTTGGAGGATGGTCCCCCCATCTTCAGACAGGATTTCACGTGTCCCGCCCTACTTGTCGTACACCTAGTTCTTTCATACTGTTTTCGTCTACAGGGCTATCACCTGCTATGGCCGCACTTTCCAGAGCGTTCGACTAACAATACAAATAAAGAGTACAGGCTCTTCCCATTTCGCTCGCCACTACTTTGGGAATCTCGGTTGATTTCTTTTCCTGCGGTTACTTAGATGTTTCAGTTCACCGCGTTCGCTTCACATAGCCTATGTATTCAGCTATGGATACTCCAAAAGGAGTGGGTTTCCCCATTCGGACATCTACGGATCAAAGCTTGTTTGCCAGCTCCCCGTAGCTTTTCGCAGGCTACCGCGTCCTTCATCGCCTGTGATCGCCAAGGCATCCACCACATGCACTTGTTCGCTTGACCCTATAACGAGTCTGTCTCGCTTTCGCTCGACAGTCGCTACAGGTTGAGTTCTCGCATTTGTGCCGTATTCCAATATTGAGCCGAACATGAAGTTCGAATCATCTTGAGATACATCGATACAATCACAACCCGGATAGTTTTCACGCCCATCTCAAATAGACGCTTCCGCTATCCAAATTACTACTTCTTCTAGATTGTTAAAGAACGACAGCCGATAAGCACACTTGTGTACTCATCACTCTGACTGGCTCAATCGCCAATGACAAAGACTCGAGTCAACCTGACCCGAACGTTTGTCATTGAAGATTGGTGGAGGCAGACGGGATCGAACCGACGACCCCCTGCTTGCAAAGCAGGTGCTCTCCCAGCTGAGCTATGCCCCCATACAGAGACGTCTCAAAGGTACTGTCCAGACAATTGGTGGGTCTGGTTGGATTCGAACCAACGACCCCCGCCTTATCAAGACGGTGCTCTAACCGACTGAGCTACAGACCCCTGAGTCTGTCTTGATTTACAGCCGATAAGCGTGAACGCTCAATTTTGCGGTATTAGCTCGAGAAAGGAGGTGATCCAGCCGCACCTTCCGATACGGCTACCTTGTTACGACTTCACCCCAGTCATGAATCCTACCGTGGTGACCGTCCTCCTTGCGGTTAGACTAGCCACTTCTGGTAAAACCCACTCCCATGGTGTGACGGGCGGTGTGTACAAGACCCGGGAACGTATTCACCGCGGCATGCTGATCCGCGATTACTAGCGATTCCAGCTTCATGCACTCGAGTTGCAGAGTGCAATCCGGACTACGATCGGTTTTCTGGGATTAGCTCCCCCTCGCGGGTTGGCGACCCTCTGTTCCGACCATTGTATGACGTGTGAAGCCCTACCCATAAGGGCCATGAGGACTTGACGTCATCCCCACCTTCCTCCGGTTTGTCACCGGCAGTCTCCCTAGAGTGCTCTTGCGTAGCAACTAAGGACAAGGGTTGCGCTCGTTGCGGGACTTAACCCAACATCTCACGACACGAGCTGACGACAGCCATGCAGCACCTGTGTATCGGTTCTCTTTCGAGCACCCTCGGATCTCTCCAAGGTTCCGACCATGTCAAGGGTAGGTAAGGTTTTTCGCGTTGCATCGAATTAATCCACATCATCCACCGCTTGTGCGGGTCCCCGTCAATTCCTTTGAGTTTTAATCTTGCGACCGTACTCCCCAGGCGGTCAACTTCACGCGTTAGCTACGTTACTAAGGAAATGAATCCCCAACAACTAGTTGACATCGTTTAGGGCGTGGACTACCAGGGTATCTAATCCTGTTTGCTCCCCACGCTTTCGTGCATGAGCGTCAGTATTGGCCCAGGGGGCTGCCTTCGCCATCGGTATTCCTCCACATCTCTACGCATTTCACTGCTACACGTGGAATTCTACCCCCCTCTGCCATACTCTAGCTTGCCAGTCACCAATGCAGTTCCCAGGTTGAGCCCGGGGATTTCACATCGGTCTTAACAAACCGCCTGCGCACGCTTTACGCCCAGTAATTCCGATTAACGCTCGCACCCTACGTATTACCGCGGCTGCTGGCACGTAGTTAGCCGGTGCTTATTCTTCCGGTACCGTCATCCCCGAAGGATATTAGCCCTCAGGATTTCTTTCCGGACAAAAGTGCTTTACAACCCGAAGGCCTTCTTCACACACGCGGCATTGCTGGATCAGGCTTTCGCCCATTGTCCAAAATTCCCCACTGCTGCCTCCCGTAGGAGTCTGGGCCGTGTCTCAGTCCCAGTGTGGCTGGTCGTCCTCTCAGACCAGCTACTGATCGTCGCCTTGGTAGGCCTTTACCCCACCAACTAGCTAATCAGCCATCGGCCAACCCTATAGCGCGAGGCCCGAAGGTCCCCCGCTTTCATCCGTAGATCGTATGCGGTATTAATCCGGCTTTCGCCGGGCTATCCCCCACTACAGGACATGTTCCGATGTATTACTCACCCGTTCGCCACTCGCCACCAGGTGCAAGCACCCGTGCTGCCGTTCGACTTGCATGTGTAAGGCATGCCGCCAGCGTTCAATCTGAGCCAGGATCAAACTCTTCAGTTCAATACCTGTTACTGTTTTCGGTTCATAATGAACCGGTCGCTCACTCAAAGCTGACAGGTTAATGAATTGCTTCACAAACCTGACTTACTTTTGTGTGAGACTCTTGATACTTTTGCTGACCTGATCCGAAGATCAGGACCGCTTCCATCAAGCGTCCACACTTATCGGCTGTAGATTTTTAAAGAGCGTTTCTGCGAAGTAACTTGGTTTCTTCAGCAGCGCTGCGTTTTCAGCAGCAGAGAAGCGAGATTATGATCAACATTTCGCAGCGCGTCAACTACTTTTTTCAGCGCCGCGATCAACA
>NZ_VWWC01000280.1:0-5451 GCF_011753175.1 Burkholderia sp. Cy-637
ACCTCCACGCCCAGCGCCTGCGCGATGCGCCGGCAGCCCGCCGCGCTGAAGGCCGGCCGCGCGCTCAGCTCGGCGAACACGGCGCCGGCCTCGACGGCGGCGAGCTGGTCCTTGTCGCCGAGCAGCACCAGCCGCGCGCCCGGCGCCAGCGCGTCGAGCAGGTGCGCGGCGAGCGCGACGTCGATCATCGAGGCCTCATCGACCACCACCAGCTCGTAAGGCAGCGGATTGTCGCGATGATGGCGGAAGCGCCCGCCCGGCAGCCAGCCGAGCAGGCGATGCAGCGTGTAGGAGGTTTGCGGCAGGCGCGCCGCGAGTTCCGGCGGCAGGCCCGAGGCGCGCGCATGCAGGGCTTCCTGCATGCGCTGCGCGGCCTTGCCGGTCGGCGCGGCCAGCGCGATCCGCAGCGTTGGCTGCATCTCCACCAGGCAGGCGATCACGCCCACCACGGTGGTGGTCTTGCCGGTGCCGGGACCGCCGCTGACGATCGTCACCCGCCCGCCCAGCGCGACCAGGGCCGCGACGCGCTGCCAGTCGATCTCGCCGGCGCGCGGCGCCGCGAAGAAGCGGTCGAGGCTCTCGCGCAGCGCGACAGGCGAGAACGCGGCCGCGTCCGCTTGCGAGGCCGCGCCCGCGTGCATCACCAGCGCATCGGCCAGGCGCGTCTCGTAGTCGTAATAGCGCGCGAGATAAAGCCGCCCTTCCCCATCCACCACCAGCGGGCAATCGGCGCCGCGCGGCGCGCGGCCGAAGGCGGCCACGCCGCTGGCGGCCAGCTCGGCGCGCACCGCCTCGAGCGTGGTGTCGTAGCGTTCGGCCAGCGCCGCCAGCGAGATGCAGACGTGGCCGGCGGCGGTCGCGCGGCTGGCCGCGAAGGCGGCGCGCGCGGCCCAGCGCGCGGCATCGGAGCCGGCGCCCAGCCGGCGCGACAGCATGCCGATCCGGCGCGCGAAACCCTCGGCCAGCGCGAGCCCGAAATCGGCCGGCTCGGGCAGGCGCTCGGCCAGCCCGCCGACGAAGCCGAACGGTTCGGTCAGGTCCTTCATGCGCGCTCCTTGCGCATCAACGCGTCGAGCGCCTCGACCAGCTCGCGCGAGGGCCGCCGCGCATGCACGCCCGAGGGCCGCCCGCCGCTCGACCAGCCGGGACGCACGCCGCGCACGAACAGGTAGAGATACCCGGCCATGTGGCTGTCGTAGTCGTAGCCGGGCAGGCGCACGCGCAGGTAGCGATGCAGCGCGACGGTATAGAGCAGCGCCTGCAGGTGATAGGCGTGGTCGGCCATCGCCGCGTCGAGCGCGGCCGGCCCATAGGCGTCGGGGGTCGCGCCGAGATGGTTCGACTTCCAGTCGACGATCCAGAAGCGGCCGTCGTGCTCGACGATCATGTCGATGAAGCCCTTGAAGAAACCCGCGAGCGTACCCGATTCGAGCGCCACGTCGGGATAGCCGTGCTCGACCAGCAACGCGCGCAGCGCCGCGAAATCGAGCGCGGCGGCCGGGAACAGGAATTCCATCTCGTTCAGGCGCCGGCCCGGATCGATCGCGGCGAGCCGCATGCCGGGCACCAGCTCGGTGGCGACCACCTCGGCCAGCATGCGCGTCATCATCGCCGGCAGCCGCTCGGCCAGCTCGGGCTCGGCTTCCACCGGCCGCTCGTGCAGCGCGCGCCGCGCGGCTTCGTCCCAGCCGCTCGCGTCGCCGAAATCGCTCAGCTCGAACAGCAGGTGCAGGCACTCGCCCGCCGCCGCGCCGCGCGGGAAACCGACGATGTCGTCGGGCTCGGGCTGCATGGCGCGCTCGCCGCCGCCGTCGATGCGCGGCACCGGATCGACGGCCGCCGCGAGCGCATCGTGATCGGGACGCAGCGCCTCGTCCGGCACGGCCGCGATGCCTTCCTGCTCGCGCGCGATCGAGGCCGTCAGCGAGCTGAAGCTGGCGATGCGCCAGGCGTCGCGCAAAAAGCGCGCGGCCTGGCGCGCGCCGCCGAGCCGCTCGGCATCGTGGCCGGCCGCCAGCGGCGTGCGCGCGCCCAGGCCAGGCAGCGGCGCGATCGAGATCGGGCCGGTGGCCAGCGCGCGCCAGCTCGCGGCCAGTTCCTCGGCCTCGGGCGGTTTCTCGAGCCAGGCGTCGAAGCCGTGGTCGGCGCCGCCGACCAGCCAGTTCAGCACGCTGCGGCGCGCCTCGCGCGTCGAACGCGCCGACTGGTAGACGCCCGCCACCAGGTAGCAGCGATGCACCGCGCGCGTGAGCGCGACATAGACCAGCCGCGCGCGTTCGGCCGCCTGCTCGCGACGTGCCTGCGTGGCGGCCAGCTCGGCGGCCACCTCGTCGCAGCCGTAATGGAGCACCGCCGCGCCGGCCTCGTCGTGATACTCGCGCGCATCGGGCAGGGCATCCTCGCGCGGCTCGTGCAAGCGCCCATCGTTCAGGAACGGGCAGAACACCACCGCGTATTCGAGGCCCTTGGACTTGTGCACGGTGACGATCTGCACCAGGTTGCGATCCGATTCGAGCCGCAATTGCGCGTCCTCGCCGCCGCCCACCGCGCGCTGCGCGGCCAGCCAGCGCAGCGTCGGCGCGATGCCGGGCTGCGCCGAGGCACGCGCCTGGGTCAGTTCGGCCAGGTGGTTGATGTCGGTCACGCGGCGCTCGCCGTCGGCGCCGCCGATCAGCCGCTCGGCGATCCGCAGCTCGCGCGCGAAGCTGCGCCACATCACCGCGAAACCGCGTTCGCGCCAGAGCAGGCGATAGCGCGAGAAGCGCTCGACCCAGCTCATCGCGTCGGCATCATCGGCGGCCGCGCCGGGCGCCGCCTCGCCCTGCTCCAGCCGCCACAGCGCAGCCGCGTCGAGCCCGAACCAGTCGGTGGCGAGCGCCGCGCGCAGCCGGCGCAGATCGCCCGGCGCATCGATCGCGGCCAGCACGCGCTCGAGCTGCTCGGCGTCGAGCGTGGCGAACACCGAGGCCTGCGCGAGCTCGACGCTGCCGATCCCCCAGGCGGCCAGCACGCGCTTGACGATGCTGCCCTGCCGGTGGGTCTGCACCAGCACGGCGATATCGGCCGGCGTGAGCGCGGCCTCGCCGAGTCGCACCGCGCCTTCACGCGCGCCGCGCATCAGGCGCGCGATCTCGGCGGCGCAGGCCTGCGCGGCCTGCCATTGCGCGTCGCGCTTGCCCAGCGCCTGGTCGCCGTCGGGCAGCATCCAGATCCGGAAATCGCCGCTGCCGGCGCGCGGATCGGTGCCGTCGACGAAGGGCGCGCGCTGCCGCGTGCCGGCGCGCACCGGCTGGTAGTCGAGGCCGTCCAGCACGAAGGCGCGCGGGTTCGCGCCGAACACGCGGTTGCAGGCCTCGACGATGGCCGGCGTCGAGCGCTGGTTCACCGCCAGCGTGTAGCGCGCGCCGGCCCGCTCGCGCGCGGCCAGGTAGGTGTGCAGGTCGGCCGCGCGAAAGCTGTAGATCGCCTGCTTCGGATCGCCGACCAGGAACAGCGGCCCGGCCGGCGCGAAGATCCGGTCGAAGATCGCGAACTGCAGCGGGTCGGTGTCCTGGAACTCGTCGATCAGCGCGGCCGGGTAGCGGCGGCGCAGCGTGTCGGCGAGCCAGGGATGGGCCTCGAGCGCGTGATACAGGTTGGCGAGCAGGTCGTCGAAGGAGACCACGCGGCGCGTGCGCTTCTTCTCGGCGAGACGCGCCGGCGCCTCGGCCAGCCAGTCGGCGATCAGCGCCAGCCAGCGCGCGCGCTGCGCGGCCTCGGCGGCGGCCAGCGCGGCCTCCAGCGCCTCGGCCGCCTCGAAGAACGGATGCTCGGGCGTGGCGCCGCCCTTCTTGGTGGCCTTTTCCAGCACGCCGCGGGTGAGCTTCAGGGCCGGCTTGGGCAAGGCGGCCGGTGCCAGCGCGCCGGCCGCCTCGTTGAAATAGGCGCCCCAGGCGGCCAGCGCATCGTCCACCGCCTCGGGCTTGTGCGAGCGCTGGTTCAAGGAAGCCTGCGCCAACGCCAGCACGCTGGCGATCGCCGCGCGCTCGGCCTGCCACAAGGCGGCCGCCGCCGCGTGGCTGGCCCGCAGCGCCGCGTCGAAGTCGGGGCCCGGCGCGCGTGGATCGGGCAGGCCGTCGAAGCGCAGCGCGGCCAGCGGTTTCTTCAGGCGCCGCGCGAGTTGCGCGTCGAGCGCTTCCGGCCCGGCGCGATGCGCGACCAGCCAGGCCGCGAAGCCGGGATGCGCGGCCGCCACCGGCTCGACGCGCGTGCGCCAGAACTCGGCCGCCAGCTCGAAGCGCAGCGCAGCGTCGTCGGCCTCCATCTCGAAGGCGAACGGCATGGCGGCCGCGAACGGCGCTTCCTGCAGCGCGCGCTGGCAGAACGCGTGGATGGTGTGGATCGCCGCCTGGTCGAAGCCGCGCAACGCGCGACGGATCCGCTTGGCGGCGGTTTCGGCGTCGATTCCGCCGCCGCCATCGCCGCCCTCGCCGAGCGTGGTCTCGAACAAGCGCGCGACGAACGGATCGCCGCCGTCGTCGCCGGTCTCCAGCGCGTGCGCGAGCTGCGCGAGCCGTCCTCGGATCCGCTCGTGCAGCTCGGCGGTGGCGGCCTTGGTGAAGGTCACCACCAGGATCTGGTCGGCCTGCAGGTCGTGTTCGAGCAGCAGGCGCACATAGAGCGCGCAGATGTTCCAGGTCTTGCCGGTGCCGGCCGAGGCCTCGATCTGGTTCACCCCGTCGAGCGCGCAGGCGAAGACGTCGAGCTCCTGGGGCGCCTGCGAGGCAGCGATGGCGGCGCTCATGCCTCGCTCCTCAGGTGCTCGGCGAGCGGCGTGAAGACCAGGCGCGCGAGCGCCGGGAACGGCGCGTCGAGCGAGAGGTTCCTGCCGCGCCAGACGATCGCGAGCGCCGCGTCGTCGGCCTCGCTGGCCACGCGCTCGTTGATCCACACGCCGGCGGCCTTGGCCTCGCCCTCCGCGACCAGCGCCCAGGCGCTCTTCGGGAAGAAGCGCAGCGGCATGCGGCGGCCGGCGCGGAACAGCGCGGCCAGCGGCGCGAGATGCGCGAGCGGGTCGGCCACCGGCGCGAATTCGAAACCCTCGCCGCTGCCGAACCACCGCGTGCGGCGCGGGCCGCCCGGATCGATCGCGCAATAGACCAGGTGCGCGAGCCAGGCCGACAGATGATCGCGCGCGCCGGGCCGCGCGTAGCGGTAGATCACCTGCCCGGCGGGCGTGAGCCGGTTCAGCGTGCCATGCAGCGAGAGCGGCGCGCGCAGCGCATCGGCCGCCAGTGCCGCATCCTCGGCGCCGAACCAGGGCATCTCGCCCTGCGGCCAGGCCGGCGCGATCTCCAGCGCGAAGGCGCGTCGCTCGGCGCCCGCCTCCAGCGCGAGCCGCACCTTGCCAGCCAGCCGGTCGAGCGCGCCGAGCGCCTGCTCGCGCCACACCGCGCCGGTCGCGCCGCCCGG